>JBKJYK010000266.1:0-3781 GCA_046715515.1 Candidatus Nitrosocosmicus sp. | reverse complement strand
TAGTTAATCTATAACAAGATCTGTTGTTGAATATGGTGAAAGCATTATGAATTACAATAAATTAACATCAGAAGAGGAAAAAATCATTGTGGACAAAGCCACAGAATACCCGTTTACTGGCGAGTATGATGGTTTTTACGAAGACGGAACATATATCTGCCGAAGGTGCAACGCGCCCCTTTTCTCATCAAAAAGCAAGTTTAGCTCTGGATGCGGATGGCCAAGCTTTGATGAAACCTTGCCAGGTGCAGTAAAACGCTTACCCGACCCTGATGGAATGAGAACAGAAATAGAGTGTTCAAACTGTGGTGCTCATTTGGGGCACGAGTTTGTAGGAGAGCGTTTGACAGAAAAAAACACCCGGGAATGTGTTAACTCGTTGTCAATACGTTTTATCTCAAAGGAAAAGGAGCTGCCAAAAACAATCTATGAGTAATGATCATACTGAAACTGCGACATTCGCAGGCGGATGCTTTTGGTGCACTGAAGCAATATTCAAAAGGCTTAAAGGGGTTGAATCTGTTCTGCCTGGCTATGCGGGAGGAACGGTAAAATACCCCTCCTATGACCAAGTCTGCTCAGGCAACACGGGACACACAGAGTCAATCCAGATAAAGTTCAATCCAAAAGTGTTACCTTTTGAGAAAATTCTTGACATCTTTTGGCACACACATGACCCCACCACCCCTAATAGGCAAGGCAATGACGTTGGCACACAGTACAGGTCCGCAATATTTTTCCATGACGAAAAGCAAAAACAGATTGCAGAGAAATCAAAAAAAGACCTTGAGGAAAAGGGAGTTTACAAAAATCCTGTTGTGACGGAAATCTCTCCTTTTGAAGATTTTTATGTCGCAGAGGATTACCACAAGGACTATTATGACAATAACCAGGATGCCCAATATTGCAACTATGTGATTGATCCCAAAGTTAACAAGCTGCTCCAACACTATGGAAATGACGTAAGGGAAACATACAAAAAATAGATTTTGGCATTTTGAAGAAGAAGAACGGCAATATCTGATTTTACTATTTTACAGTAGATGGTTTTTCTTTATTGTTTTTGTGCAATAGGAAAAGAAGGATATTCTCCATTTTTTTTTTGACGAACTATTGAAAAAAGCCATTTGATATCAATGCTTTATTCTAAAAGTTTTCCACTTTAAGGAATTTAATTTGCCTACAAAGATATTATGGTGAACTTCTCTTGGTTATGGAAAGAAAGAATGAATATGTTTTTTGTGTTTTTGTTATCTTTTGTGAAAAATAAACTGTTTGGTATCAAAAAAGTTAGGGGCTAAAGATTTTTGTGCCTCATCCAAAACCAAATTGATTTCATTGATGGTTTGTGTGATATTGTCTAGTAGTGCGTTACTGTTTATTTGCTCCCTTAACCTTTCTCTAAACAGTTCCTCCCCCTGGTTAGACAGCTCTTCACCGATGGGTGCCTCAATATGCTCAAAATTGTCTAAATAGACTGTTGTTGCCACTTCATTGGCCTTTACAGTGTCATTGGCTGAATACACTGACATTACCTGGTCAAGCAACAGCCTAATGTTGGATATGTAGTCTTGTGTGCTTTTTTCTTCGGTGTTTGCGGTTGTTGCTGTTGATGTTGCTGATGCTGTACCGTTACCTGTGTTGGTTAGTGATTCTGATAGCTCATGGTTGATTTCCTCTATGATTGAGTTTATCTCAGATGGATCCTTTTGTTGTTGGACAGAGCTGGTTAAATTGTTAAACAACGTTGAAATTTCGTCCCTCTCGGTTGTTATTGACTCTGTGCTGTTAAATATGTCATTAGCCATGTGTATAAATGCGGAACCGTCCTGGTATTCGAGCATCATTATAATTTTTCCATCTTTCACACCTTCGGTGTATTCCGCTTGTGATGTTGTAAGCAGATCCTGAATTACTGTTATGTTGTGAATTGTGTCATTTAGTGTTTTTGCAGGTATGACGGTAGCTATAACTTTGTTTGACAGGTCTGTTGAACTCTGTGCTTGTTTGCTAAACTCTTCTTTGGTAATGTTGTTAGACGGTGATGCCAGGTTGGATAGGGAGTATAATTCATTGAAATAGGTATCGTTTAGTTTTGAGTCGGTATTGTTAAGTGGTATGGTTATCAATCCCACAACCTCCTCTATGGGATGGGTTGTATGGGTGTATGCCAATGTGTTGTTGTTGTTATTCTTGTTTTCCTCTGCTTTTTCGATGTGACCTTTAATTTGCTCAATGTTTGAGTGGAAATTGACATGATTGGTCTCATTAGTTTGGGTACTGTTTTCTTGGGCAAATATTGACAGATTGGTATTGTATGTTACTGGGGATATTACAGCTACAACAAGTGTAAGGATAACGTTCTTTGAGTGTTTGTAAACATGCAAATTTTTTATATTTTGAATCTATTTATTTCAATATTCAATTATCCATTTTGAGAATACAAAAAAATAATAAATCCGCTTTTTTGTATGGATGTTATAACAATAGAGAATCATGACTATCTTTATATTTTTGTTAGGACTACCTAACTATGTCTGTGAATATGCACCATAGACACAAATAATCATAAAGCGCTAATGCAACCAAATCCCTGCAATGTCGTATCTATTGAACTCATTTGCTATCTTGGGAAACTACAGTTACCACGATATTAGAGGAGTGAATTGACAGTAAAGGTTTTTATGTTTACCATATTTACTCCTTTATAATTTTTTTATCTTTGTATTTTATTGGTTACCCTGTAGTTTGGACAAAAAAAACTCGGATACACGTCAGAATCAGCTAATTGACTAAAATAATACGTCACATTTTGGATTTAAACTACTATCTCTTTAGGGTAAGATTGAACGCTATCTGTAGATTTGGGTGAACCTTTCCATGAACAATCTCCATTATTTTGTACGGGCTTTCCTTTGATTCAATAGCCTTTTTCAACTCAAATAATGCATTGCTAAGATCTGATTTTGCTTTGTTAATATAGATAAATTCAACAGAGGTGCCGTTCAATTCGTTATTGTATAGTTGTATCATTCTGTCAGAGTGTTCCAATGCGCTAAGGTAACTGGGCTTGTCAAGTATTGTAGCATCACCAGTAGGAGAAGAAGTTCCATTCTCTTGTTGCATTGTGTGATTGTTATGATTACTCATGTTTGCGGTATCGTTTGATTTGTTTTGGGAATTAATGATGTTTGAGAAATTCATGCTTAACATGATGTTTGAAGGCACACCAAACGTGTAACCGTAATTCCTAAGGACCTCATCAGCGAGATTTGCAACAACCAATGCAATAATGGTGTTGTTGTAGAACTGATCACTGTCTATAATAAAAGACTCCTCACTAATCAGAATGTCTTCCAATATGTTTTCGGTGTTTTTGATTTGCTCAAAGGGATTTGAATTGTCGTTGTTGTCGTTGTCAATTGAAATACTGTCGTTCAAAAGCCTGTTCTCTATTATGAGTTTGTTTACAAGAGTAAGAAACGAGGAATTATCATCGGTGTCAAAATTGTGGGCATAGACGATCATGCCGTTGATGTTGGAAAATGGTAAGAAAATAGTTAAAATAATTAAAAGTGGTGTCTTGCTCATTTTAGTTAACTGGAGAACCAATTAATTGTTATTGATATTGATGGTAATGTCTCTGTTGGGTGTCAGTAAAAAAGGGTACTGGGATTGTAGCATTTATTGCTGTGGTTTAAACACTACAATTCGGGAATTGCCAGTATCTGCAATGTACACAGTTCCGCTTTCTTTGTCGACTCCAACTCCCTCAGGATCA
>JBKJYK010000265.1:0-5457 GCA_046715515.1 Candidatus Nitrosocosmicus sp. | reverse complement strand
CTTGAGAATTTTACAAGCCCAGACGCCACAGCAACTCAACCCACAAGCCCAGAAGGAACTGTAGGTAAAAGCGAAGGCTTTTTGGTTTCTGATCTAAGATACAGAGGAGAAGGAAATCAAATTACCGGTACTATATTAAACAATTCAACAGAAGAAAAATCATCTATAGTAGTTTATGCGGTCTTGTTTAACAAAAATGATTCTTTTATTGATATCTCTCAAGGCAATCCACTGGTAACAACTCTACCTCCAAACGATAATTCACCGTTCTCAATAGATTTAGGTTCCATGTTTGAGTTTTTGGAACCCCAAGAAGATAAAGATATTGTTGATCATTATACAATATATGTGAAGGGATACAACACATTATTTCAATAAAAGATACCCAACTCATATCCAAATCCATTTTTTTAAAGATTAATATTGTGTTTATATCTAAGCTCTCTAATTCCGATTATAAAATAATTGATTAACAATTAATAGGAATATCTATTATTGGAAGAAACTTAACTGTATGTGCTGCTAATGGTCGACTACAACTTCCCTTACCTTTCCAGTATATCTTTATCAATTCTTGTATGTATTCAAGCAGTTATCCTTTTTGCGTGGATATACTTTTTAATATATTCTATCAAAACTATAAAGCAAGTACCAAAGTTAGATTTTCATAATGAATTCAAAAATGGCCTTTTTCCAATGGTGAGCATAATTCTTCCGTCAAGAAATGAAGAAAAATACATAGGCAGGTGCCTCGATAGTTTACTGAGACAAGACTATCTTAATTATGAGATTATTGCCATTGATGACTCATCGTCAGACAAAACAGGAGAAATAATCAAAAAATACAGCGACAGTCATTCCAATATAATCCACGTAGTTGCAGAACCAAAACCAGATGGATGGACTGGAAAAAACTGGGCTTGCCATCAAGGTTACCTCAAATCAAAGGGAAACCTTATTCTATTTACTGACGCGGACACCACCCATTCCGTATCAACTATCTCGCTGGCAGTTGCCCATTTAACTTCAGAAGAACTGGATGCGATTACTGCAATACCAAAAATATTGGCGCATGATTTCTGGACCAAAATCACATTACCAATACTATGGACATTCTCTTTGGCTAGATTTTCTGCATTAAAAGCAAATAACCCTAAAACCAATGTAGGCTATTTCTTCGGAAGCTTTTTTGTAATAAAGAGAAACGTATATGTAAAAGTAGGTACTCACGAGTCAGTCCGAGAAGAAATCATAGAGGATGGGGAATTAGGAAGGAAGGTCAAAGAACACGGCTTTAGGCTTCGAGTTGTTCACGGTGAGAGGAACATCAACGCAGTTTGGGCAAGGGATGCCTCTACTTTATGGCATGGACTGCGCAGACTTATGATCCCTTTGTATGAAAAAGAGAAAATAAAAGCAACTTCAATGGTTTTTGCAACATTTCTTTTACTCTTGCTTCCTTTAATCGTGGTGCCGTTAGCATCTATAATTGATTCTGATTGGGTATATACTGCTGCAATCACAAATAGTAAAACCAATTTCTCATTGAACACGGTTTTGCTGTTTATTACGCTTCTGTCCATATTATTAATAGTAGTAACAAACATTTTACAGTTAAAGTATGTTTTATTTCAAAATACCCTATATTCGCTATTTGTACCCTTTGCTGGCGCTTTTGTTTTTATTGCATTTATTTCATCAATTGTAAGTTCAGGAAAGTACGAGGCCATAAGTTGGCGAGGCAGAAAGTATTCAGTTAGAGGGAAATATACACAAAAGTAATAACGAAAATGACGATGGAATAGTATGGTAAACAAATGATAATATTATGCGACAGTCTTTATATTGTTAATTAAAAAGTTCTCTGTATACTTAAACCAAGTTGGTTTTCCACACTTTTCTTTATTGTCCTTAAATCTTCAGAATTAATCATAACACATTACAAATCAAAAAACAAGCCTATGTTAAAGGCCGTAAATGTGCGGCATTAGGTTACCCGCAATAAACATTAATACAATTTCATGGATATCATTTTATTAGATCGTTATAATGCTTACACACAACCATGATAATCGAACTTGTTTATTTGCGAATCTAACCACAAAAAGATATCCAACAGCTTTTGAGGACAACAAGATAATCAAAGCATTTCGGGAAGCCCAATTAAACTATCAGCAAACAATAACACATACAGCAGAGTTTGTTATGCAATTTATAAAAAACAAATATGCCATAACATATGTTCAGCCTGAGTAAAACAATTCTGGTGAAGGAGGTTTTGACACTTTGAAAAACCCTGATAGTAATGGACACGCAATCGTATGCAGTCAACTTTCTAAAACATATGGTTCACAATTAGCTGTTGATCACTTGGACCTGAAAATCAAATACGGCAGCATTTTTGGTTTGTTAGGGCCAAATGGTGCGGGCAAGACAACCATTATAAAATTGCTTACTGGTCTATCCAGTCCCACTGGTGGCAAGGCGATTATAGCAGGATACAATGTGGCCAAAGATGCCCTAAAGGTCAAAGAAAATATCGGATGGGTCTCTTCTGAGGTAATTTTAGATGATTCTCTTACCTCGATGGAAAATATTTGGATTCAATCAAAACTGCATAATTTAGGAAAAAAATGGAAAGAAAAAGCAATCACCATGATGAGATATTTTGATCTGGATGAAAGAGACGACAAAAAAGTAGGACAATTTTCCACAGGCACAAGAAAAAAATTAGAAATAACCATGGCTTTGCTTCATGAGCCCAAAATACTATTTATGGATGAGCCAACAATAGGACTCGATGCGAATACCAGAAGAATACTTTGGAGTCTAATTAAAAAAATAAACAGACTATACGGTGTCACTATTTTTTTAACTACTCATTATATTGAAGAAGCTGATGTTCTCTGTGACTATCTTGCTATAATAAATCACGGAAAAATAATATCTAATGGCACAGCTCAGGAGCTCAGAACTTTAGTTGGTGGCGACTTATTGGAAATTGAATTTTTCAAGGTTTTTGACTCGGCGGCGATTAAGGACATTGATGGGGTTATAGAAATCAGGCAGGAAGAGGGAGACAGGGAAAATGAAACAAAGACAGAAAACTCATTGAAATTGTTTGTCAAAGTTAAAGATGCAGAGACTGTTTTGCCCGAACTAATCTCAACAATTACCAGAATTCAGCCAAACATCGTAAAATCGATAAAAATAGAGAAATCCAGTTTGGAGTCAGTCTTCCTTGAACTTACCGGTATGCGTATTGTTGAAATAGAGGAGAAGATGGATAAACAATTTTATACAAAGGTTAGAAGGTAATCTAAAGGCAGACCGAATAGCAATGATGAGGTGGTTAAATCAACTTGTTGGACTATATATTAGAGAAGTTAAAAACACTTATAGAAATCCAGCAATCATCATTATGAGTGTAGTCCAGCCACTTTTGTGGATAGTATTCTTTGGAAGTAGCTTCTCCTTAGCACCCAAGTCGTTTCTTGAAGGTTTCTTTCAAACCGATAATTATATAGCGTTTCTTCTGTCTGGGCAACTTTCAGCTTCAATGCTATTTGTAGGCATGTTTAGCTCCTTAAGTCTGATTCAAGATAAAAAATCCGGATACCTAAGAAGAATAATGGTTACCCCCACAAGAAACTATATTGTTTTTCTAGCCAAGGTATTGGGCTCCTCGACTCGGGGGATGATTCAGGTTCCAATCGTATTTTTAGGTGTCATGTTGTTTGGTGTTGCATTGCCGGAACCTTTTGGTTTGACAGCATTTATAGTTGCATTGTTTTTACTTAGTTTAGGTCTTTCATCAATATATCTTCTAATTACTATGAAAAGTTCCGATTGGCAAATACCAACAGTTATTTCAAACTTTATCAACCTGCCTTTAATGTTTTCCAGCACGGCACTATTTCCACAAGAAAACTTTCCTCCTTGGATGCAGGTCATTTCGGATTGGAATCCCGTATCCTATTCTTCAACTTTTGGCAGGGAGATTATTATTTCAGGTAACGGTATCTCTGCCAACTGGATTTACTTTTTATATCTTTTCATCTTTGCTTTGGCGCTGCTTATAATTGGGATGTTTGTTGCCACTAAAACGTTAAAAATTGAATGACAGCTTTTAACCAATTCACTTAAACCATATTTGACCATTCTTTAGTTCAAAAAGAATATGGTTGATTTGTGTTAAATGAAATACAGTTTGAATAGCCTGATACCTCCAATACAGAATCTAATCCCTAAGGTATTCTATGACTAATTCTCTTGCCTCTGGTTGTGGAAATATTTCATTTAACTTCCTTGGTTTTTTGTCCTCAAAAATGAAATCTGCATCCCACTTAGAGATGAAGGCAGTTAGCATCAACAAGATTGGTAAAGTGTCCTTACCTTTTTCAGTCAGCCTCCACAGTACCATCGTCGGCGTTTTCTTTTCTCTTAGACACTCCATCAAACCTTTCTTCTCAATCTCTTTCAGGCGCATTGAAAGAACTCGTGGTGTAAGTCCTAGAATAGACTCTATGATCCTGTTAAAGCGCTCAATTTTGCGAAAGCCAATGTCTCTTATTATTAATATGGTCCACTTTCTGCCCAATACCCCTAAACTGGTCCTTATCGGGCATTTGACAAATCTTACTTAGGGTAGAAGTACACCTTTGTTATGGTTGGTTGTTTTACCCTCTTGACCTTTGACAGATTGCAACTAATTTTTTTTACATCGTTTCATGCTTTTAAACTATAATTTCCGCATCATTTTCTACCAGTAATAATACACAACAGAAGATGAAGGTATAACTAGAAGTTATTTTGTATGATATACTTTTCATATTTCAGGTGTCAAAGAATCATGGGATTTCACAATTAGCAAAGCAATCCAACAAGGCATGATTTGTTTCACAATCGCAGATAAAATATGTATTGGACTTACTTGCAGATCTTTACATCTTTATCCATAACAATAGTCATTGGTTAAGGTTCAAAGAATTAAACCATAAAAAAACCTTTCACACTTAAATGCACCGACGATAACCATAATTTGTGTATGCTGCGGTAATAGTCACGTCGCCTTTAATAACAAATACTTCATATCGTCTCATGTTAAAATTAGAGAAATTGTGATATGCTTATATAACAAAACATACCCATCATTTTTCTGTCAATATATGAAAGGAAAATGTGATGAATGCGGTATGGAAAATGTTGAAGTGACATCTGTAAAAAAACCAAACTCAGATAAACAACAAATTACCCTTTGCAATCAGTGTAGACCGGCCGACGGTGCTTATGCATATTAATACCATATGCGAAGATTATTTGTATAGCTATCCTAATCCCCATTAAGCAGTCCATAAATGTATTTATCTTTAGGTTAATAATATACCTACTACCATAAATAAAAACCACCACAAAGTCCTATCAATGCAGCCACCTTCGAGTTTGACCATCTATGAC
>JBKJYK010000264.1:0-8665 GCA_046715515.1 Candidatus Nitrosocosmicus sp. | reverse complement strand
ATCCTGTGTCGATTTAAATTTCGGCATGGTATAAATCAAAAAAGTTTTTTTAGGATTATTAAACGTTCCTTGTTAAATCATTTAAATGTGTATTGTTAAACCAATTGATAACCTTTTTCCTGTTTTGGTTATTTTGTTTTCAACAATGCATCAGATATTTTGTTAAGTTTTTAACTTTTATAATTAACATTGATTATAAAAAAATGTTATATGATGCCTTTAAAAATAAGAGTAGGGCATACGCCTGATGCTGATGATGCTTTTATGTTCTATGGTATTGAATCTGGTTTAGTCTCTACAGGTGAATTTCAGATTGAGCATGTTGTAGAAGATATAGAAAAGTTAAACAAAAAAGCATTAAATCATGAGCTGGAAATCACTGCTGTTTCAGCCCATGCTTATGCATATCTGAATGAGTATGTAATTTTAAACAGTGGAGGGAGTTTTGGCATTAACTATGGGCCAATAATAGTGTCTAAAAAAGACCATACGATTGACAAAATAAAAGAGGGGTTGATCGGAGTACCCGGGGAGATGACATCTGCATACCTTTTAATGTCAATAGCTTTTGGGAAATTAAACTGTCGACAGATGCTTTTTAGTGAAATTCCAAATGCGGTATTGCATGAGGACGTTGATTATGGCCTAATAATCCATGAGCCTCAAATCACATTCTCAGACTTGAGTTTAAATAAAATATTTGATTTGGGCACATGGTGGAACAAGAAAACTAGTGGTTTGCCCGTTCCTTTAGGAATAAATGTTGGTAGTACCAAGCATCTTAGCCCTCTACAAATAATTGAATTTGACAACATATTAAAAAACTCCATAAAATATAGTTTAGAAAATTTGGACAAAGCTGTTGATTTTTCAACCAAATACGGAAGAAATACATCCAAAAATACACTTACCAAATTCATTAAAATGTATGTTAATGACTTTACGGTTGACATGAAAAAAGATGGAAGGGAATCTATTTCTACACTTTTCCATTTAGCAAAATTAAATGGCATATTAGATAAAACGCCTGAAATTAGGTATAGCGATTAAATGCTACAATTTTCACCGTTATTGAATTTTATTTTTTGACCTGCCCATAAAAAAAATTTTTCCCCATTTGAAAATTTTTTTTGACTTGGTATTGCCATAGATAAACTAAATAATCCGCATTAATATTTGATTAAAGTTAATGTTATCTGGATTTAACGATGACTATACTGCAAATAATGATTATAATGATAACAACAGTGAAGGTTTTTGGCACGTGATTGAAAAAAAATGGTTAAGTATTTGGGATAGAAACAACACAAATGATTCAGATGTGGATCACTCTAAACAAAAATTCTTTATTACTGTGGCCTATCCCTATCCTAACTCCCCGCAGCATATTGGGCATGGCAGAACATATACCTTGGCTGATGTCCATGCTAAATATCATAAGTTAAAAGGCTTTAACGTATTATTTCCAATGGGATTTCATTATACTGGCACCCCAATATTGGGTATGTCAAAAAGAGTACAATCAAATGACACTGAAATAATTGAAAATTTTAAAAATATTTATTTAATTGATGATAGTACAATTAACTCCTTTACAAACCCATTAAATATTGCAAAATATTTTCACAAAGAAATTAAGTTGGGTATGATTGAAATGGGGTATTCAATTGATTGGAGACGAGAATTCACGACAATTGATTTATTATACAAGAAATTCATTTCATGGCAATTTAAAACCTTACGAGAATTAGGTGTAATCGAGCAGGGCTCGCACCCTGTTGGTTGGTGCCCAAACGATGAAAACCCCGTTAGTCAACACGATACGTTGGGCGATATCGAACCATCATTTACAGAATATATTTTAATAAAATTCAAATTATCTGAGGAGGATATGTTTATACCCGTAGCAACATTGCGACCTGAAACCATATATGGTGCCACGAATTTGTGGATAAACCCTGATGAAACTTATGTTCAGGTCCAAGTAAATGATGATGAAACTTGGTTGCTAAGTGAATCTGCGACAAAAAAATTAGGATTTCAGAATCACAACACAAAAACCATATCCAAAATAAAGGGCTCCAGCTTAATAGAACGCCTGGTCAATAATCCAATAACTGGCTCTAGGATACCAATTTTGCCAGCATCATTTGTTAGTGCAAATGAAGGCAGCGGAATAGTAATGTCAGTTCCTGCGCACGCTCCATTTGATTTACAAGCATTAAACGATATTAAAAAATTTGGCAATGACCTCATAAAAAAAATAAATATTAATGATATAATGCCAATAACAGTAATCGATTCCACCTACGAGAAGTTAAAACCTCATATCCAACAGTCTGAAGTTAAACATGAAGATCAATCATCATTAATACCTTCGCAGATTTTTGTACATAAATACTCTATTGCAGATCAAAATGACCCAAACCTGAAAAAGGCAACCTCGGATTTGTATAATTTGGAGTTTTATGGTGGAAAAATGAATGCCAACACCCCCTTGTCAGGCACATCTGTTTCAAATGCTAAAGAAAAAATAAAACAAATGCTTTTAGAAACGAGTAAATCGGTAATTTTTTATGAATTGACAAATCAACCAGTTTTTTGTAGATGTGGATCGACATGTTACGTAAAAATTCTCGATAACCAATGGTTTTTAAATTATGGAAATAAAAAATGGAAGGCATTGGCCAACAAATGTTTGAACCAAATGGACATAATGCCGAATGAAATAATTGGTGAGTTTGAAAATGTTTTTGAATGGTTAAAGGAGCGGGCATGCGCAAGAAAGTCCGGCCTGGGCACAACCCTTCCCTGGGACAAAGATTGGATTATTGAGAGCTTGTCGGATTCAGTTATCTATATGGTTTATTATATTATTGCAAAATATGTGAATACAAAAGGTCTGGAAAGTTATGACAATTTAATAGATGAATCTTTTTTTGATTATATATTATACAATAGAAAAACCAAATTTTTCGGGAAAATAAAGAATGACGGAAGTCTTGCTCTCTCGGATGAGTGTGAGGCTTTGAAAGAAAAAGTTAGCAAAAATGATCAAGATGTTATGAAAAGATTCTTAAAACTATCTTATGAAATCAAAAAGGAATTTGAGTATTATTATCCCTTGGATTCAAGGCACTCTGGAAGGGACCTTATTCCCAACCATCTTTCTTTTTTTATATTTAATCATGCCATATTGTTTGATCCAAACCGCTGGCCCAAACAAATTGTTGTAAATGGTTCTGTCCTAATGGATGGAAAGAAGATGTCAAAATCTATGGGAAATATCATACCGTTGAGGAGCGCAATCAAACAGTTTAGTGCCGATTCGATAAGGGTGGCAATGCTTGTTTTAGGTGAATTGCTACAAGATGTTGACTTTTCATTCTCGACTCTCAAAGGCATATACATAAAACTAAATGATATCTACAAGTTCTATATTACCTTTTATAAGAACAACAAAACCCTAATAGAACATATGGGTGATATTGACAATATAAATCACTTTCTAAAATCAACCCCACTTGAACTAGAGGATAGATGGCTGATTTGGAGAATAAAGCACTATGTTAAAGAAGTCTCAAACTCTTTTGATAGGTTAAAAATGAGAGAAGCCCTTAACACTGTTCTTTATTTAATGGATAAAGATTTTGAATGGTACAAAAAAAGAAAGTTTGCTAAAACAGGCAAGTTATACCAAAACGAAAGAGACATTTCCATAATCTACCATTACCTGACAAAAAGAATTAAACTTCTGTCACCTTTTTGCCCCTTTCTTTCAGAAGAGCTATGGCATATTTCTGGTAACAAATACTCCATTTTCAACAGTTCATGGCCATCCATTGAAAACAAGACAATAGATGAAGAAGTATATGAAGAAAATGAATTATTCATATCAAACATTCTAATTGATCTAAACAAAATAATAAAGGTAACAAAAAACACCGCCATAAGCAAAGTATTCTTATATCTGCCTTCGGAAGAAAAAAATTATTTGTACTATGAGATCTTGAAGTTACTTGTTACCCATGACATTAACAAAAACTTTGGCGAAGTAATGAAACTATTATTGTCAGGCACAAACCAGGATATAAAAAAACAGAACATTATCAAAAACAATACTGATTTTATAAAAAAAATAATAGATGACATACTTTCATTGACTCCTGTCGATAGGGAAAGAAGGTTGAATATTGGGAAATTCGATGAATTTAATCCCCTTTATGATGCTATCTCGTTATTGTCAAACGAATATAAAATTTCTCCTGAAAACATTTTAATCTATAGGGAAAAGCAAAACGAAATTATGGATCCAGGCAATAAAGCTAAATTCTCAAGGCCATTCAAACCCGCAATTTTCATTCAATAAACATATTATTATTGTTGTTTATCTATTATTTTGTAATTATAAAATAGGCTTATCTTTATGTCTATTTTTCATTTAAGTTAACGGGTATGGAATTGTAAGAATTTGTGACATAACTACCATAAAACATAACTTTTGAATCATTTACTTTTCCATTTTTGTTTTTCCCTCTGTTTTTTTACATATGACACAGAGACAAAGTACAAGAAAAAGCCGCATATAACAAATACAAACCCATACATAGATAGCGCTTGTCTGTTTTGAAATGTGCCAAGGCCAACAATTATTGCCCCCATAATCAATAGTGCAATACCAACCCTAGCGGAGCCTGGCATTTTGTTGTTTTTTCTTATCCTTTTTTTCATTTTATATTCAAATTTATTTTAGTATTTATATTCTTAAACTTTGGACAAATGTTATCAATTTATTTGTTAGATTGTGTTGTTGTATTATAACTATGAAGGTTGCCGTTATAGGAATAGGCGTGGCAGGAGCATATTTGATGAATCAGTTGAGTAGTTTGCATGATGTCAAGGTCACTGGATTTGAAAGAATGGATGAGAAGAATCATGATGCTGTTTGTGCTTGGGCAACATGTGATAATGTGATGAATGAATACTCTAAAAGATGCGGACTAGATTTTGAGAATTACGTTTTGCATGATGGAAAAAGAATGACTGTTGACATTGGAAAAGGCAATGGCAGTGATGGTGACGGTAACAGTAGTATGAATATCAATTTAAAGGGTATGGTGAGCTATGATAAATTAAAACTAATTCAGGACATGATAAAGGGAACAAATATTATTTTCAATAAAGTTCCGGAAAAAAATCAATTGGAGCAAGACTTTGACTTGATTGTTGATTCAACAGGATTTCACAGGCACTATTTGCCGAAATTAAATGACGAGTTATGGATTCCCTGCATTCAATATAAGGTAAAATATGATAAAAATGTTCCTTTTGATGACTTTTACCTTAAGGCATTTCCTTCGCTATCGGGTTATTTTTGGTATTTTCCTTTAGGTAACGGTTATGCTCATATAGGATCAGGGGATTTTAGGCGAAAACACACAAATGAATTCCTAGAGTTTTTTTTAAAAAAATATAACTGCACCATAATAAAAAAGGTCGGTAGACCGGTAAGAATAACACCCCCTTCAAAATGCTTTCCTTTTAATGATGGAAGAAAAACTATTGGTGTTGGTGAATCTATCGGGACGGTTTATCCATTGCTGGGTGAAGGTATAATACCATCCACCATTTGTGCAGATATTTTTATCAACAATATGGATAATTTGGATAATTATTACAATGAGATATTGACAAAATTTAAGATTTATACCCTTGTTTATAACTTCATAAAAATGAAAATATCAAATAACTTTAGCGTTTTCAAAAACTTTTTCGACTTGATAAAAATTTATAACCATATGAAAATGCAGGAAAAACGGTATGGAATGGAAATTAATATTTTGAATATGTTAAAATTAACAAGAATATGATAAGACATAAACTAATTTTTAACCTCGTTGTTTTGCAATTCATTATAGACTGACAACAAAGTAACAAGAAGAATTCCAAAAAGTGCTATTGCTGTAGAAAGATGGGATGCAACAACTATTGGATTCAATCTAGTTAAGATCATTACCCAACCTAATATTATTTGAGTAGATAAAAGCACTGATGCAATGATTAATTTAACCTTAAAATTTTTATTTCCAATTCTTAAAAAAGAAAAAACAGTAAATGAATACAAGATTATGGCAACAACTAAAACTAGAGATCTATGGAAATGCTCCAAAAAATACTCTGGAGGCGGAAAATTAAACCCGTTAGGGCATGTAGGCCAAGTCAAACACGATAGGCCTTGACCTATGGATGAAAGATATACGCCTAACATCATTAATGAAAAAATTAAACCTAAAAGCACTGTCATAATTACAAGAATAAACCTGTTTGGGAATTGAATCTGTTTGCTGAAATTCAACTTAAATTATTGAATTATGTCTGTTTATCTTATTTTAAATGTTTATTTGCATATTAACTACTTTTTATATGAAATACACATTATACCTAATTATAAAATATTGAACTTCGTTATTGTAGTCAATATATAAACGTGGGATATATGGTTTTTATTACCCAATCAAAAATTAGGATATTCACCAATCTTTTTAACTATTCTGAATTAATCCTCTATAAAACAAACTCTCACTACTGTTCAAATCTAATTTTTCAATAATAACCCTACAAATCCATTAACCTAATTCAATTATATAATGATTGATAAAGGCTGTTTTGTCCTTGTGTTTTTTTTGTCAACAAAGAACCCATTTATTACTTGAATTATATAATATTAAAGTATCTCATTTATGAAATCAGATAGTATTAAGCCTGGAAATAGATTTATTGTCTATATAAATGAATTTGACAAATACGATGAAAATAGTGAACCATTGTGTAGGAACCATAATTGTAATAACAAGGTATGTAAACCCTTTAGAAAATATTGCTCAAAAAAATGCAATAAAGAGTTTAACAAATGGTATAACTCTAACTTTTATTGGAGAAAGGTACGGAATAGTGTCTTAAAGCGAGATGATTTTACTTGCCAGATATGCGGCATAAAACTTCACAAGAAAAAACGTTTCAATAAAACAAAACAAAATTGGCTTGAGTGTGACCACCTGGTGCCAAAATCACATTATCATAGTTTTGGATATAGATTTGATTCATTGGAGAACAAGGTCAAAACAATAATGGAGTTTTTCCATAATAGAGATAATCTAAGAACATTATGCTACTTATGTCATAAGGAAATAACTATAGCGCACAGAAAACAAAAAGGATTGATTAGTTCAGATAAAAATTAAAAATTCATTCATTTTCAAAATTGAAGTAATTCTAAATATTTATTATGTAGAGGTATGAGAGTATATTTGATTATATAAATATATCTTATGTTATATGCAAAAATTTCTACATACACATTAATAAACAATTTTGCTGTATATATTCTTTAGAGGAAAATCCCAGTTAAATTGAGTAACTATGTGGCGGATCGATATCTTGAATTAAAAAAAAGAATTCAGGATGATCATCAAAGAATTGATGAGAGTTACAGGGTCGGTGTAGAGGTCGAAGCCTGTTTGCTGGATGATAAAGCACTACCGGTAAATGCTCACCCATTAATCAAAGAACTAATCTCTAAATATGATGTTGATTCCGAATACGGAAAATGTCAATTTGAAATAAGGACTGATCCAATATCAATGCATAATCTCTCAAACATTAATTCATTCTTTGAAGGTTTTTTGGATTACCTTTCCATCTCCATAAAAAAGGTTTATAAAAATAGGAATGTAATACCGGTTTTTTTAGGGGGTAATCCATCACCAGAGATATTTAAAAGAAAATATATCACAAATAAAGAGCGATATCATGCTTTATACAATTCACAAAGAAAGATACCTGATATTGAACTTGATGGACGAAAATTCAAAGCCCGTGACATAGCAACGGCAATACAGGGTTTTCATCTTCATTTGCAGGGAAAGAATCCTATTTATACCGCAAGTATGTTCAACTATATACTTAATTTAATTCCATCAGCACTCTTGTTGGGTTCAAACAGCAGACTGTTTGCAGGCAGACTATTTTCTATATATGCCCCCAGACCTTATTTATATAACCATTCTGAACAACAAAACTCTGGCTTTCCTGCTATACCTAGATATTTAGAAAAGTTAGAAGATTATATTAATTATATAACATCAGGGTCTGGGACTACTACAAAAGACTATTTTGGATTAGAAAAAGATCGACATGATGATCTGAGGATAAGATTAAACTCTGAATTCTACAGGGTTGAAACGAGAATAATGTCTGTTCAGCCAACTCCAAAAGAAATGGTTGCAATGATTGAGTTTTTTATTGGGTTTCTTTATAGGTCAATTATTGAGGGTAGACCCTTAAGACCTTTACCATCTATACGCGAGGAGCGAATGGCCGTTATTAGATCAGGTTATGATGCCAAAACTCATTTTGATGTTTCAGAAACCGCAAGAACTCAACTGCAAGTTGCAAAAAAGGGATTAATTGATTTAGGCTTGGGATCTGAGTTTATAGGTATTTTAGAAACCAGGCTAAAAAACAAAACATCACCAACAATATATATTTCCAGGTTATGGGAAACAAAATATAATGGAAATGTTAATCAAACTGTTTCAGAAATCATACAACATGTCTGGGATAAAACAAAGAGCAATTCCCCTTTATTATAAATTACAATAAAAAA
>JBKJYK010000263.1:0-2614 GCA_046715515.1 Candidatus Nitrosocosmicus sp. | reverse complement strand
TTCCAGGACTACTAGATATTACATCCAGTTGACCTTTCGTCCTGCAATTTGGACATTTTCCATAAATCGTTTTTTTCGTATTCCTATAAATTAATAATCATTATATAAGTTCTCCTATCAAAAGCACAAAGTCGCATCAAGTAAATCCAATTTGTGGTACGCAACATTCCTTTTTTTAATAATATTTTTTAAAATTTATTTTAACAGCACTATAAAAATTATCTGCTATAAGTCATGTTGATTATGATACAATCTGCAAATATATTCTCACTTAGATTTTCAATATTTACCAACGCGCAAATATAACATTTCAATGCATATTCTTTATATAATTAAAAGGTAAACAAAACATATTCAGCATAGTTACAATTGTTTACAATTTTCTAAATCATATGCCAACCTAGGCATATTTAGATGGGTAAAAGCCTAAATTTCAATTGTGCACTCTTTATTGGTCTTTAACTTACATTTTTGATCGTGTCTCCAGCTCCCATTATAAAATATTTGAAGATGATTAATGCCGTCATTCTCCCTTTGTATTCTCCTAGTGCCATTTTCTGGATTAGTTGATCCTTTTCTTTTATCAAAGGTCTCTATGAATTTTTTCATACGCTATTCTGCGCACCTGTATTATAAAAATTATATGATTATCTATTTTTGCAAGAAAAACTAATACAAATTACATTTTACCACGTTGCAGTTCTTGAGAAAATATTGTGTTAAGCAATGTCATTCCCGGCCAATAACACCATTCCAATTGTGATTTTACAGATCATAGTAATTGATAATTTGGTTTTAGGTTTTTGTTATTTGGAGCAGGTACAATACCCCAAGAACATGTTCTACAATTAACATTATTTTTTAGAATCACCAAATGAATTCCTTATGTCTTTTAAACAGTAATATGCAATATATTAACTCACATAAAAAAAGTTTATCATTATTTGTTTTTTAATATTGATTAACTTTTGATAAAATAAATAAAATAGAGGAGTTTCCATTATGTGATTATGGCAAATTCACTTCTTGTTATTCCCAAATAGTGACTCAATCAAATAACATTTTAAAAAATATATCCATATTAATCAATGGTACATCAATGAACTACAGTCCTTTTTCGCAGTATCTAAAAAAATATATGTCAAATCAATCAACACATAAACATCACTGCTATACACCTTTTGAATTTCAATAAAACCATTAATCAGCCAGTGATATACATGACAACCAACAGAACCGTTTTTTCAAGACATAGATATAGAAAGCAAATAATAATAAACTATTTTTGTTCAGTAATTAGGGCCTGTATACAAGATTTTTTTTAAAAAAATTCATGCTTCCAACTAATTTTTTGTTTTTATTTTATTTTTAAATTTTGTTCATTTTATGGCATTCTCTTTAGGCATTTAGCCTAAACTGCATGAATTATAGACATTGATTTTATCCAATAATATATAATAAGCACATTGTTTCAAAATACACTAGTAAAATAATTTTGCAAAATTGGGACAATGAACTTAAAGAGATCATGCAAAGAAAAATGAAAACATACCAAGAAAAAAGAAACAACATTGGAACAGATTCCAAATTGGACTTGGGAAACCACCCCAATACACCCATTACGTTAACTGATTTTAATTTTAATGAATCTGTTCACAAATATCCTTTGCTGATTGTAGACTTTTGGGCAGCATGGTGTGGTCCTTGTAGAATGGTTTCCCCAGTCATCGATCAACTATCTAACGAGTTAGCTGGTAAAGCAGTGTTCGGAAAAATAAATGTGGATGACAATACGAATACATCCAATGTCCTTGGGATACAAAGCATACCCACAATTGTTGTATTTAAAAATGGTCAAGCAGTAGACAGGATTATTGGTGCAATGACAAAATCACAGTTGACTTCCAAAATTTCTCCCCATATTTGAAAAACTGTTAATCCGCATTTCAAATATGATATGAAGATAATTTACACCTAAACATAAATAGTCATTTCCGTTTTTTTAGGTTAAATACATATATCCTATAGTTTTTTATAATCACACAGCATAAAAAATAGATTTAGGTGATATGTGTTATTTCTAATTTAGAGAAGAATCAAGAATCAATTTTCTAAAAAACAATAACCTTCAAAAAAAATAATACCAGTGTACTAAATATTGTTCCCAGACTTAAAATCTTTAAGCATTTCTCATAAAATTTGGTCTTTTCCAAGTTTATTTTTTTTCTTTTGTATGCCTTATATGGTCGAGAAAGCCTTATTTCCAAATAACTCAGAACAATTGGAACAAAAGAGAACAATAAAGCAGAGTCAAAGATAGAGTTGGTTTGAATTACAAATCCAGCGGCAAAGGGTAACATACCCCAAGAAATGGAAAACCAATAATCATTATGAAAGAAACCATTAAATATTTCAAAATTATAAGCAAACAAGAAAAAACTTTCAAGAATGCAGATTATCAAAAGCAATGGGGTAAAATAAAATATATAATAAAATGCCAACAGGTAAGAGAAAAACAAACAAATCACTATCACTATCCAGCTCTGTATTTTAGAAAACAACATTCCCAAAGGCTATATCTTTTTAGAACCTATATTGTCAGAAAGATCTGCAG
>JBKJYK010000262.1:0-4130 GCA_046715515.1 Candidatus Nitrosocosmicus sp. | reverse complement strand
TTAGCTTGTGAACCAAATCCCTTGGGTAATGTCATATTGCTTGTAAATTAATTGATGATGGTATTAAATGTTTTTTAAATAATTTTATGAAAAGATATATTGCTTGGTATTTAGTGTCCCATTTTCTTATTTTAAATGGATGTTTACATGATGTTGGCATAAAGGATTATCAAATGATGAGATGGATATGTTATACGATTCTCTTGATTTTGAATTGTGCTCAATGATGGTATTTGTTATTCGGCGACTTTGGTTGTAGTACTTAATTTTCTATCTGAGAACAAATATCGTTAGTGATTTCATTTACTAAAAAGTATTGATGATAGATCACTATCGCAATAATCCGTATTCTGTAATTATTATTTAATATTGTCTTATAATCATTCAATTTGTTTACATTGCTTTTGTATTCTCTGTAGTTCGCAATTGATTTTTACAGTAATAGTAATATCTTTATGACATTAAAAATGTAATTTGTTTAATGTCTAATTATAATACCGAGAAAGATGTCTATGTAATTGTTCATGGCCAAAAACATTTGTTTGAAACAGTAAAATCAAAACTTTCTGCCTTCGGGTTTAAAACCGATAGATTGATTCCTGCTGATATGAATAAAACCGGAAACCCTGGTGACCTTGTTGCTATGGTTTGGCCTCCAATGGCTCCTAAGGAAATAATTCTTAGCGAAATAATTGATTTTAATGGTAATGGTCAGGGAATGGGCGCATGGGCATCACTTAATCAAAAAGAATTGGAGCGCATTTCCCTAAACTAACTAGACTGTTTTTTCTTTATTTTTTTCTAAACCCATGAGTAAATTGTGAATCGTAAACTTTTGAAAATTCGTATTCTTTTGGTGATATCACGTCGCCCACTATTATCAATGCTGTTTTTACTATTCTATTTTCTTTAACTTTCTTAGATATCGTTTCGATTGTACCTTTTATTATTTTTTCTTCATCCCATGTAGCTTTGTATACTATTGCAATAGGTGTTTGGTTATTGTATGTCCCACCTTTCAATAATTCTTCTATAACTCTATCAAGCAGATGCACGCTAAGGTAAAAAGCCATGGTAGCCCCATGTTTTGATAATTCTGAAATTTTTTCTCTATCTGGAACAGGTGTCCTAAACTCTGCTCGTGTAATTATTACTGTTTGAGTTATACCTGGCAACGTTAATTCTAAATTCATAGATGCTGCTGCACCAAGCAATGATGTTATACCTGGAATCACTTTACAACACAGCCCATCATTCTCTAACCTGTCTATTTGTTCCCTTATTGTACTAAAAATGCCGGGATCTCCATCATGGAATCTTATTGCCAGCTTACCGTTTTTTGTGGAGTCTCTAAGAATTTCATATATCTCATTTCTGTCTAATTTAGCCGCATCAAATAAACTGGCCTCTTTTTTTGCAAAATTTAATATCTCAAGATTTAATAAAGATCCTGAATATATCACTATATCTGCATTTTCTAATAATCTTTTTGCCTTTATTGTTATTAGTTCTGGATCACCAGGACCTGAACCCACAAAATAAACTGTGTTTTTTTGCATCATTTTTTCTTTTTGGCTATCATGATTGAAAAGTATTTATCATTGTTTTCATTTGGATTTCTTAATAGTTCTGATAGTTTTTTTTTTTGCAATGCTTCACTATCGGTAGATACGTCTTGAGCTATAAAAATATCTGATTCTCCTGGAAAGCCCGACTCCATCAAAATTTCCAATACGTTGTTAAAATATCTGCCATCTTTTAAAAATACCATTGTGTCGCAGCATTGTGCAGCAGTTCTTAACCTATCGAGGTTATAGCATGCCGGAATTATTCCTACTATCTCCTCGCCTTCTCCTATTGGTGTTTTTATTTCGGCAGAAAATGAAAAAATTGACGTTATGCCCGGGATAACTTCTACTTCTATATCTTTATGGTTATTGGTTATCTCTCTGTAAATGTATATCCAGGTACTATAAAGAGAAGGATCACCAACAGTTAAGTATGCTGCTCTTTTTCCATTTCGTATAGAATTTGTTATTTCTGCGGTATTGTCCTTCCAATTATCCTTTAGTTTGTTAAAGTCTTTAATCATCGGAAAAACCAATTGATGAATTTCCGTATCTTTATTGAGAAATCTTTCAACTATGGATAGGGCAACACTTGGCTTTCCTTCCCTGGCGGTAGGTGTATAGATTATATCTGCATTTTTAATAGTGTCTATTGCTTTTAGAGTGAGTAAATCTGGATCACCTGGGCCACACCCTATGCAATAAAGTTTTGGATATGCCATAAGACCACTTTTAAAAATATTAATTAAAGTTTTTGTATTTATTTGGTGGCGGAAAAAATAATCACAGGATTTCTTGAAATCATCATGGTTCCGGAGCTAGTTTTTTTTGATTTTGCTATAGTTACTTGGCTTATGTCAATCTCCAATAACTCTGAATTTTCTATTGCTTTTAGAGTTTTGTATATTGTTTCTATTAATATGGAGGTAACAACCAGCCTACCTCCCTTGTTTAGGCGATCTATTGCCAGTTTTATCATTTTTTCCGTATCGCCTGTGGTTCCTCCTATAACAATTGCGTCTACATTTGGTAGGTTCGGCAAAATTTCTTGTGCTGGTCCATGTATTGTTTTTATTTTATTTTGCAACCCAAATTTTAATATATTCTGCTCGGTTAGATCAATTGCATTTTTGTCGCTGTCTATTGCATATACTGGGGTTTTGGTTTGAATAGCTAACTCAATTGATATGCTGCCGCTACCGCAACCAATATCTATAGATGCAAATCCTTCCTTTAGGCGTAATTTGCTTATTATTATGGATCTTATCTCTTCTTTTGTTATAGGTACATTATCAACTCTATCAAACCGCTCATCTGGAATACCTGGAGTCTTATGCTCCCAAAAAAGTTTATTACTGTTCATTTTTTAAACGATGTGCTGGTTGAGTACGGTGAATATTATTACCATAAATGTTAATAGCATGAAAATATAAGCGAAAATTCCAATTGTTACTAGTTTTTTCTTTTTATCTTTAGACGTTTCCCTGGCCATTTTTTTGGCAATAATGTGTGATATGTAATAAAAAATAATTCCAACTAGTATTGTAATTCCTATCGTGTTAGCTTGGTCTGCTTGGGGTTTTATTATTATCCCTAATAACGAACCTGCAACAGCAGCAAAAACAGTCCTCATGTAATAAATTTTATCTAGAACGTCCAAGTATATGCGATATTGTTTTTTATCAACCACATTTAATTCCTACTTTCTATTACACCCGTCATAGAAAATATGGCCCATTTCTTATGTTATTATATCAATATTGTGTTTATAGTATTGGATGTCTATTTCAGAAATAGAATTAAAATTCCTTGTGAATCATTTTAAGGAAATTATTGATGATGTATACTATATAAGTAATATTTACCCAATCACAAAGAGCTCCTTAATCATAAAGTTTCATCACTCCCAAAAAAATGATATTTCGCTGCTTGTCTCTACTTTTGGAATATGTGTTACAAAATACAAATATTCTGTAATTGAGGATAATGATGCAATAAAAAAAATAAAGTCTGAACTTGAGCGCTCTAAATTGGTGGATGTATCTATTTTTGAGGGGGAAAGGATAGTACAATTTATTTTTCAAAATGTCAATGGATTAAAACATTATTTGATTATTGAACTGTTTGGAAATGGGAATATCATATTATGCAATGAGTCATTAAAAATTTTGGCACTTATAAATTCGATAAACGTAAGACATAGGGTTTTAAAACCTGGATTAAATTATGCTCCGCCACCACCAAGGGGGGTTAGCCCGTTTTCAATAAACTTCGATAATTTCCTATCGCTAGTCAATACAACTAAAGAGGAGGGAGAGGGTAATATTGATATTAAAAAATGGCTCGGACGGAACCTTTCTATTTCAAAGAAGTTTGTTGAACACATAATAAATAATTCAAAGATTAGGAACAAAAAAATCAATGATTTATCTGATGATGATTTTAAAGGTTTGTTTGATGAATTAATCTTTTTAATTACAAATATATCCAATGGTGTTGGCCATGAACCCTGTATTGTTATGGATGAAATCGGTAATCCTACCGACATTAGCCCTATAATCC
>JBKJYK010000261.1:0-3526 GCA_046715515.1 Candidatus Nitrosocosmicus sp. | reverse complement strand
GGAATGAATATAACGGGCCAATTGGATGGAATCAAACTACCACATATGTTTTATGGGTTTATTAACATATCATTACGATCATTTTTTACTACGTTTGTGATCCCATATTTTTTTTAATGTGGGATTAATGGGCGAAGATCATAATGTAGTAAAATTGTAACGGGCCCGATGGGCTTGGTGATGATATCGGTCCTTAAAGCGGATTCTAATATCTTTTATAATAAACCGAATTTAACGATTGTAAATTATTAGACGATAGTTTAAGGTATTTCTATTGCTTTCATATTTTACTTTTTATTTGATTGATTGTCAATAGTTATTTTTTATTATATGTATTGTTGTGATTCATCAATAGAATTTTCCACATACATTTAAACGCAATCAAAAGGGTCCAAAACATCATGGTTGCCTTACATTGTTTGTTATTTATTTAACAATCCTGATATTTCTTTTATAGTGCAATATGGATTAAACCATTTTCACCTTTCCTATATTTTACCTCTAAAACATAAATAACTGATTTTTTTCTGTGTTGAAGGCTATATGACGGAAATATGGATGGCCCAATAAAGACCGAATTTCTTATAGACTAGTATTGGCTTACCATTTAAGTATCGCATCAAATTCGCCATCTTTGTTAAATGTGCAAATAAGATTTAATTCAGCTGCAACAATATCTTTTGCCTATTTGAAGATCTCAAGCAAATAAGGCATCCATAACATGTCAAGTATTTGACTCGACCTGAAGTTCAGGGAACGGTATCGAATATCTCAACCACGCCTTTGGGATAGGACAATCTCCGACTGGTAAATTTGCGAAGGGTGGTACCTGTGCATATGTTCTAAAGGATGACCTTTCGCTATTTCCTGATCTTTATGGGCGCATAAAAAAGAGATAAGGGGAAAATCAGATAATTGAAGTTTCGCAAACTTGCGTACTTTTCAACGATTGTTATACATTGTTACCATGGAATGAGCTGTTCATTATATAGGGGTACCGGGTTGATAGATTGGGCGAATACCAACTAGCTCTCTGTTTGGTTGAGTAAATCCATCCTTCCCGTATTTGTATAACAGAGCCATAATGTCGGCTTCTGAGGGTTCTACTTTTCCAACGCTACTGGTACATGTTTCTATTACATTTCCTGAATTGTCATAATCTGTGCTACACATCAAATCCCCATTCATGTAAAATGCATGTCCCAATCCCAAACTGTGCCCAAACTCATGGAGAGCCGTAGAGTATACTTCATCCTCTGGAAAGTCGACCGTATTGCCTTCTTCATCTACACAGGAAGTGAATACACCCACAGGAATGCCTTTTGAAAAATCTTGGTGCAAAGTCTCAGCAATCCCATAAGCTTCGTTACAAAGTAACGCTTGTGGGTCGCCTGTAATCTCTATTATTATGTCCTTACTACCATTAGCGCCAAGATTATCCAGATACCCCACAGATGATGTAATGTCAAAGTTCCATGCGTTGTAGTTCCCACTGTGTTGTTTTAGCAACGTTGACCATTGGTTAATGGCTTCCTCCACCACTGGAAGATACTGTGATGCTTGTTCTTGGGTGTCTTGATTTACAAGGAGGTGAACTGCCAGATTGTCTGATAGCCACTGAACTGAATTATATATTTCAACAAAAGGTTTAGCAACCCCCGTAATATTGCGATTTCCGTCTCCTATTGGATTCTGTATTATCTCAAAACTATTGATCATTTGTTCTACCACAGGCAAATACTCCTGGAATCTAGCCCCTTCAGCATCAAATCTAAAGGAAAATTCCTTATTGTTGACTATGGCACTAACCAACATAGTGTGAAGTTCAGATCCATCTTCAATGAATTGTACATATTCTATTTTGATCGCAGGGTTTCCTGCGAGTTTATAATCCGTAGTTGAGTCCACAATTTCATAATCCAGTTCGCTAAGACTGCTAACAATAGAATTAAGATAATCTTGCATGTTTGGTGTAATTGTGCCATCAATGTTATTCACCATTAATGTAACATACTCTCTAAAAGAATCTAGTGTACTTCTAAAAGGGGAAAAAAAAGTAACAATTTCACCAGGAAAGATATCTTCAGGTGAAGGAGGTGTTACATCGTAATTGCTAGGATAAATCGTTTTTACACCATATCCAGAGTTAATGTATTCTGAAAACCCATTTGGTATGGTTATTTGATTTTCTGGCGTTGGGGTGGATAGAGGAGAAATTGTGAAAGTATTAATCATTCCTTGTGCTATAGGAAAATAATCGTCAAATACGTTTTCCTCTGCATCAAAAGTAATAGAATATGCAGAATTATTATTGTTAACAAGAGTGCCAATCTCATACCCCTTTACAGGTATATCATCTCCATCCCCATTTTCGGCTTCAAAAGTATATGTGTAAGTTAATGAATATGCCGGTTTGCCATCTAGAGTAGATGTAGTAAAAGATTGGAGCAATTCAAAATCGACAAGATTAGATTCATAAATTTCAATTACCTCATCCAAATATTCATCCAAGTCTGCCTGATAAAAAATGCCTTCATCTCTATATACAACCAAACTATCGTAAAAAGGATCTGATGGGTTTTCAAGTGGGGGATAAAAACTAACAATAGTTTTTACTCGGACGTCAGGGACATTGTAATTGGTTTCGTTTTTTTCCCAATCTGATGGATATTGGATATTTATATTGTAAATTGGGTTGGAATAGTCAATGACATTTGTTAAAGATTGTGCATGTACATTCTGAATATATGCAATGTTAAGAAAGGAGATAACAAACAACCCGATTAAAACTGATAAATATAATACTATTTGTGAATTTTTGACCTTCAATGACATTTCTTTTTTTTAGATCCATATATTCTTAAAGTTAAATAATTTCTTTTATTACCATCATTATATAAAACAGAATAGTATATTGTCTTATTTCCTCGATGGATGGAATTCTGTCATCTGAATAGTTCTTTACTCTTAGCAGTCCCCTTAAATTTTTCTTCCAGGCAATTGTGAAGTCTGCCATTTCGCAAAACAGTTTTATGCTTTTTAGATAATTCCTTACTGTTGAACCGGTTATTTCTTTTCTGTTTGCTCGGTCTAACAATAACTGCATAAACCTTAAAGTCGCGTTAAAGGCCTCAACCATTGCCATTTTCCTTTGCCAGACTGACAAACTTTTTGCTCTTCTCTTCTATAGTGCTCCCTTCCAAACCTAGAGAGTCAAAGAATTTCTCTAGCCTTTTTTGGTAATTTTCCTTTGTCACAGGCGATTTCATATCATACAAATACAGGGACCATGGGTCAAGTTCCTGCTGATTGTTGTTGTTTTGGGTTTCTTCCACTTTTTGTTATACACCTTATTTTCGTAGAACCCACTTAAAAGAGCCATTATCGTAACGGGCCCGATGGGTTTAGTAATAGATATATTACGTAACCGATTCTTGGCTTGACTAAATATATGAGGTTTTCTCATATCCGATTATGGTTTGATAGTGAATAGTTAAGAGATTTTATTTATGATGAAGATTACTTT
>JBKJYK010000260.1:0-7010 GCA_046715515.1 Candidatus Nitrosocosmicus sp. | reverse complement strand
CAACTAAGGTATGAAAATGGATTATGCTATTGTTGTAGCGAGTATGATGTATAAACATTTATGTAAATGTCCAAAGCAGTCACATAGTTCAAATAGCCTTTCTAAACATGATATCGTTATCTTAATTATTTGTATTAGTCGAGGAGTATGAAACGGGTTCATTGTAAACCATAAAGTTTTTACCATAATCAAATTATTATTGTTTTGGCGAAGTGTGATAAAGTCTATGCTGTGTATAATTCGAAGGGAATATGCACTCTTTGTCATAATTGATTATATCTTTAATTTTAGAGAGATGTAATAATGAGATTTCCCAATAGGTATTGATTCGTTAAGGGATTGAAATTATTTATTTTCAAATAATTTTTTTTGTAATTGTAATAAGTTTTCTAGAGATACCTGTAGACAACATCTTATTGGTCGATTCCAGAGATTGTTTCTCATTTAAGTTATAATGTTATAATCTTTGCAATTTTTGATTAAAGATAACAGAATACCATTGTGATCCTTCAATTTCATTATTTCTGCCGATTTATCTTAACTATAAATTATGAAATATCCAATCTAAAATAACCATCAATAAAATATTGTTTTCTTTTGGATATCAATAGTTATTTTGACTTGAATTTAACATTGATAACTGGAAGATATCTAGTGAAAAATTGTAATTGCTTATTAATGTGTACAATTCCATTATTTCTACTCATATATGTGAGGATCTTCCACGCCCAATTTCATATTTTCTTCATAAATAATCATGGATGTATATTCGTCAATACCGTTTTTGCTGAGAGCAGTAAGTTTAATGTCAATCAGCTCTTTCACCACTTCTTTCTTAAGGAATTCGTTAATGTTTGCCTCAATACCGGATAATTGTTGGTTATTGTAAAATTTTACCCTTGTCATATTCTAATCGCCTTTAAATTCCATATAATCGTTATTTTCTTGTTTTTTCTGTTCCAAACACAAGATTGGCATAGTTAACTTATGTGACACATAATTATTACAACAGAAACTGATTTTCAATACCATATTATGAAATATCGAGACAAAAAAACTTGTTTATGGAAATATAGGCATCAGACAATAATTCTGAATATCTTTTTTCATCATACTTAAAATGATATTCATCAATTAACTCTATAGGTAACGCCCTCTTCAAATGATTCTTGTTATTAAAGTCGGTAATAACATATTTGATTTCCTCACCTGCATGCAAAGATTTACCGTTATTGTACAATATCTTTAGGACGCAATTTTCTATGGTGTCTCTGGGGGAGTATTCATCAACATCTTTAGAAATCCTTTTTGTAAATGCGAGGTCAGAGCGAGATACTTTCCCGGAGAAAATAAGGTTTTGGTATTTATTGTGTATATTATCTAAAACACGTATTGACTGTTTGATTTCTCCAACACTGTTGAATTTAGCAATAGCCTGCAACAATTCGTATTGAAAATCGATGAATAGTTGGGGTGTATCGTGTCTCCTTGTTTCAATCCCCCGAGACTTTATTGTCCCATCTTCAAAAACACCAAAGTACCTGTTTAGCGCAGGCAATTGGGGATTTGTTTTGGAGGAATCAAATACAATCCATTTGTAAATGCCCTCAAAGGATATGGAAAACCCTGTTTGTCCCTCTATGTCTTTTTTCAATTTCATATAGCGATTTGAAGTGTTGTTGGGTGTATTACTTGAGTAATTCATAACACCATTTTTTTCTCTTACCCATATGGAATCAACTATTCCGTGTATCACTTCAAATCCATGTCTCTCTGCTAATTTTGATGTTTTCAACAGTATGTCTCGCGCAAAAGCACACACTGCGATGTGGGCGTCTATTCTTCCAAACTTTGAGTTACTAAACCCCAAATATCCAAAGGAAGTAACCAGGATCCATTTTAATGCGGTTTGTCTGTTGTCATAACGGTTTTTCAGCTGTTCGTTTTTGCCTGACGAGCAAGTATTAACGCTGTTTTTCTTTCTGTTTTTGTATTCCAATCGTCTGTTAAGAACGGTTTTCAAAGACAATGGCACTATGCCCATCCTTTCCCTACACAAGTGATATAGGTGTTCGAGTCCTGGAACCTTATTGTCCTGTTTTGATTTGCAGCAATCACAGTTGATGGTGTCTGATGAAACATTTTTCTTTAGCATAATGTTTGGATATAGAGACACAAAATCCAGCTCTGCCACTCTGTCATACGCTCCGGGTTTTGACTCAAAAACAAATCCCCCTCTGTCTGCCCTTAGCAGATCAGAAAATGATTTGAATATCTCCGATGTTATGGGTTTCCATGGTATGAGAATATCTCTTTTTTGTGCATTGTAAAAATACAAACTGCTAAGGCATTTACCGATAGTAGATCTTGATGCAGGCTGCAGTGGTATTCTGCATACCCTGGACAGTTCTGCTAATCCGTCCAGCCCATTATCCTTGTAGATAAAGGAATTGTTGGCATCTATGTGGATTCGTCCATACAGAAAAAATGGCCTTGGTTTGAAATGCACCTTTCCGTAGGAGACATAAGAAGATGCTGTTGAAGACAATTCAGATGCGAGGGCTGTGGATGTGGATGTGGACGTTGTTGTTACATTTCTTTCCATTAACGAAAAGTTCTCTTTAATCAAATACTCCATATTTGATTCCCGGTTTAGGTTGATTAGCAACTGATTTTCAATCCTATTGGCTTTGGCTCTTTGAAATAGGTGAGGAAATAGAACTTGATCTCCTCCCGAGGTAAGGATTATGTCAGGGTCTATCCTGTTGATCTCATAAGCAAATTCCAGTATGGTCTCAAGTTCTGAATCCTCCGATATGGAAAATTTATCTTTGACGTTGTTGTCTTTATCAAATGACACAACCTTTATCTTTGAAATCTCATCATTGAATTCAGTGGCAATTGTTTTTTTCTCTGAGATTATGTCAAAAGACAAAAACCGGAAATTTGGAAGGATGTAATCAAATGAATCTATGCTATCGCTTTTATCGTTGATTAGGTGACACAAGTTCAGTGCGTTTGGACCTGTAGATTTTTCTTCTATATTGTACGATCCAAGTGGATAGATATCCTTTTCATACAAAAATGATTGTTCAGGCGACACATCCACATCATATAACCTGTAGTGTCCAAACCTGCTGCAAAGATTCTCGATTTTTTTCGCTAGTGTAACTGTTTGCGATGAGTCATTTACGGTTAACTTTAAAATCTCTTTCTTGCCTTGTTCAGATGGATACTCATACTTTTCTTTGAATTCAAATTCTTTGACAAAAGACGAAATTCGGCTGTCGTTCATTAAAGAATCCAATTCCGCCCTTACGTCGGACGCAACATATATGGATGGAGACCATGGATACTCAAACCTTTTTACACCTTCATCATCATCTTTTTCTTTTATCCATAAAACTATCCTATCTTTTAAGTGATAGATGTCAAATAACCAACCGTTAGTTATCATTGTCAAGATTTTCACTGAGATTGAAGATAGTAGATTCATCAAGGGGATTGTGGTCTATCATAATTCAATTAATTTAATATGCTTTCTTTGACATACGATCAGGACCATAAATAATGTAATTGTTCAGTTCAAACAGTAATCGGATTTCTCTCTGATGTTTTTTATTCATGTCATTTAATAATAGTGCATATTAATATGTATTACGCAGTGTATACCTGTATTATACAATGTAAATGATTAAATAGTATTTTGTATCATGACGCAGAATGGATTATTTTGAATGGTTTGACAATATAGGCAAAAGTCTACTACTATTGTATGCATTCAGGTGTTATGAATGCATGAAAATTTGAAGATGGTTCGGTGGGACGAGTGTGAAAACTCATACAAATCCATTAAAATTTACATGTATCACCTGTCAATTGGAAGTTAATGCGCCATTCCTTATTTTCCAAGATAGTAGCATCTCAACCGCACTGTTCCCTTAGTTTCAGATTATGGGTCAATTTCGCTCTTGTCAAAGATATATGATTTCACATAACGTTATTTATGACTGCAGGAAATTAAGCGATGGGTTCATCGTAAATACGAATGAATGGCAATCCATATAAAATTATGCAGGTGCAGTCAGTCCTTTTGTTCTTTTGTCCAGTATTGCCCTTATGCTAGTGTATATAAGAGCACCCTGCAATATATATCCCCCCACAACCAGAATAACTGCATTCAGTGGTTTAGAAAAAGTCATCATCAAATTAACATGTGGTGGAGCAAGGCTATTGCCAATAATGATCAAGGCTGATAACGGAATACATGCAAACAGGGCTTTATTGTATCCCCACCATATCAAAGCAGATAGCGTAACAAACGATAGTTCCAATACAATTGCCCTATCAATAAATTTGGGGTTCCCAAATGGGATTGCAATTAGGCCTACCGTAACAATAGACAATAAAACAATCAGAGTAGCACGATAATGGGAGTCCATTTGCTTAGCAATTATTTTCCTCATGGGCATAAAAATATTACCAATTTATTATTCCAATATGGAGTCTATGGGCGCCCTGCCGGTATTAGTTCTCTATAAGTGATAGAACATAAATGAACTATCTATTGAAGATTATGAGCTAATTAATCTATCGTATGTTAATTTATATTTTAACTAAATTAAAGCCCTCTTTTTGTATCCAATAACTTAAAAAAAGATAAATCGTGTCAGCGAAGTTTTAATTGCCTCAAATGACCCGTGTTGCCATCCAAGTATACTTGCCATTTTTCAGACTTTTGTTTTTTCCAACTGCGAAGATCTATGTCCATTTTATTGTTTGGGTCGCATACTTGAGGATCAATTTCACCTATTTTCTTCAATGTTCTATGAGAGAGATCTCCTGCGGGTTTTGGCTCGGCGGAATTATTAGTCATTGTTACTCTACTACCTCATAATAGGCTATTTTGCCATCATCTTGTTTTTCGACGCCATAAACATCGCCTTCATATTCCACTCTATAGAATTTTCCTTTCTCCAAATTCTTAAAATCAATATCAATAAAGTCTTTTTCCCCCTCTTTCAATATTTGAACTTCAGGCGAATTTACAAGATCTACTGTTTTCTCCAAAGTATCTGTTGACATATCTATATTATTATATGAACTAGCATAGTTATAAGATTGATGTCTAAAGATTCAGTTTAACAAAGTAAGATGTTACATCTTTGTTATTTTCAGTCCATATATTCCCACCAGAGATCTAACTATATTTTTATATAAATACAATCTTAATCTATATTATGCGATAAAGAGAAGTGCGGGATTTGAATGCATATTCCAACGAAATCACCTCACAGATAGAACTTACGCCCGAAAATCCGCTGAAGGCAAGAGTAACTTGAGACTCTGCAGATACCTTTTGGTCAGGCAATAACTGATATTCGTTTTGAAAGAATCAGAACTGGTAGCACCACAAAAGACACTTCAGAAGCACCTATGACGATGAGTTTTCGTTGACAATCAAGCCAACAATAATCGAATTCATCGCATTTCCATTTGCTGCTGTCGCAAGCATCACCTTGGCGCCACCACCACTACCGCATGCCCATGTTTGGCAAGGTCATTACCGGCATTTTAGGAATTGCTACCTATGGGTGTGTCACTACAGGCTCTTTTGTCATCGTCCCCTTGCTTTTTCTTCGTGCAATGGTTAGTCCTAAAACCCATTTTGCTTGCGAACTGAATACACAGATGTCAAGTCCATCCATCCCATCTATTGCGACAACGTCACAGGCCCTGCACAGCCGCTGTTTCTGAGTACAGTGAAGATGTTAATCCCGAATACACCACTGGTCACGCATCCCCTACCTAAGAAAGACCGTACATGATAAGCGACAGTTCTGGCAGAAGGAGCCATCATATGGTCTGCACACCCGCCATCCCAGGATAACTTGAACTTAAGATAGCGAATGCAACATCACCTTCCTCCACGGTAGAAACCGCAGTGGACGCAATGGCCATTGCGCCAGCCAGGCGGATACCTTTGCTTTACCCAAGCTTCCATTCCGGAGCATCTTTTCCAGCCATGTCTATAATGCCTGCAACCTCTGATATGTAACCCGATATGAATGCCCGGACTAACCCCCTTTGGCAAAAGAGTCACTGTGGCAGACACCACGGCTCGAGCCTTAAAATTCACAGGTGATAGCCAATTTAAGGGCAACTGACCCTATAACTCCAATCGCCCACTGGCTATGGACCCAACATAACGCCACAGATAACCCATAGTCACGGGGCGTAACATCATATAACTACCATCACCTTTAGAATGGCATTCATAGACAGGGGTGAATTTTGCGCTGGATGCCTTAATTTTATTTATAAACGAAACAGCGATAGATATACTTAGGTTAATTATTACAGGCCGGGTGTCTGAAGCGACATCAGACTCCACCTTAGACATTATATCTCATATGCGTAGATGGTATACATGTATACATTACACAACAAGCATATATGCAAAAGCAGTTTAAACAGCCTTAATGTCTAAAGAGGCACCAAATTCGCAACACCGTACGATCTTTATTTATGTATCGTCTAATGCAGGTTCAATGGGTATGCCATCTAGAGGGTGACAATGTCGAATGTTTATGAATTATAAAAATACAATAAATATATGAATATTTATGACATTTTATTAAAATGTACTGAATATTTATATAAAAATCATTTGATCATTAAAATAATTCAAATTATTCAAATAAGGTATTTGTTATAACACGCTACCTATTCCTCAGGCGGCGCTCTAATTGTTAGTTAACTCGGTTTCTATTGCTACTACGGTTGCATATATGCCAGAAGTTGAAACTTAAACAAGTGCTATAGGGTAAGTATAGTTGAACTTAAAATTGGACCAGGTTAGACAAGTTCTACAGCCACCACCGCTATTAGAATCTCCACATTCTTCCCTCGACATCCATTTGCCCCTGCGCCTCCACCGCCATCTTATATACCTCCCAAGCCGGATTATACCTTTGGTCCTGTCTTCGCTCTTAGATAAACAACCAATG
>JBKJYK010000259.1:0-5551 GCA_046715515.1 Candidatus Nitrosocosmicus sp. | reverse complement strand
TGGTGACTGTTTTTATGGACGTATTTTTTACCTTTGCCTGTATTTAGTCGATTTAGAATTAAAATACTGCAATATTGCCCACCCATCATCACGATATGTTTGTTCCTTACCATAATAACAACTGATATAACAAAAAGCAAACATGTTATTTGATTAATCTTTTGATGTTTTTTTGGCTAGTTTTTTGTACAAAAGATGCGTCATTATTAATGGATGAAACAAAACCAAAGGGGACTTTAGCATATGCATCATTGCAAAAAAAGATCTTGAGGCAAGTTTGCTCTCGGGTCCCAGCAGCATTACACCATATGCAGATTTTTGCAGTATTGTAGTTTAAAGATTTGGTTGGGGCCCTCGGATGTTGGCCAACGTAAATCCTCACTTGTACCAAGCAACCAAGGAAAGGAATTAACTTTGGCAATTTTCTTTTGAAAGATTTGGCTAAACCCTTTTTTTATGTGGCGGTTTTTTGTTTGCTACCTGTTTCCCTATATCCAAAAATTGGCGATATGGGTTTTGACTTTTCAATGATTTCTTTTACCTCATCTACGCCTATCTGTTTTGCAAATTCCATAAATCCGTCTTTATCGATAGGAGGGTATGTCTTACCTATCCCCAATAATCCAACCATAACAACATCATCACCCTCAACAGGATAAATAACTGCCATTCGGGGATTAGTAGGAGGTTTAGTTAGAACTATCAGGGATTTCCAATCCAAAATCAAATTATCAGGTAACTTGTACTTTTGAGTAGCGTATCCAATCCAGGAATTTATCTTTGATTGCGGAGACATTTCAAAACCGATTTTTTCAAGCCATTTGGCAATTTCAGACCTTCTTCTAGTAGCATCAACAATTAATTTGTCCTCATAAAAACTGGAGAGAGAGTTGTTTTGAAATGGTGTTTACCCCTCATATTTCATTGCCATTTGTGCTTTTGACTAGACTGGTTGCCCTTGTATTATCCATGATTTTGACATTTTGGCAGCGAGTCAATAATTCATCCCTTATTGTATTTTCCAAAAGGTGCCTTGTGCATGCAGTAGTGTACATTCCCGACTTCAATCGCACAGCAAAGCCTGTTGCTAAATGATATTTTACATCCGCAAGAAGATCAACCCTGTGCGCACCTTTTGATATTAAGACGGGTTCAAGGTTGTGAGAGAGCTCTGTAAGAATTTGCTTGCCTTTCATCAATAATATGTGTATGCGATGTGATTGAGGTATCCCCGTTTCTAGTTAGCGCTTTTTCAGAATACGTATCCTTTTCCAACACCATAACTTATTCAAAATGTGAAGAAAGCACTCTTGCAGACAACAAACCAGCAATTCCACCACCAAAAAACAATTGCCTTACCTTGCAACAAAATTGCATATCTGTAAACAATATAAAATCGGTAGCGCTATGTGCCTCCCACTTAGGTTAACAAAATCGCAAACAAACGGATTACTCTTTTTGTATTGGTTGCATCGAATAAAACAAATAAATTTTAAGTATCATAACCCAGACATGTTCTTTTGCAAAAGGGGTTAAGTATGTTTTAATTTGGTCTAACGGTCATCTTTTTTACAAGTTAGCAGAGCGGTTACATAGTGAACCAACAAACCGCTTAGAACCTTTCCTTTGTTGATCCAAGTATGTGCATATGTTTTACAATTAAATTTATTGCCAAATATGACAAAATAGAAGCTATGACAGATGACACTATTGCCGCCTGTATGGGGGGATAATTGTGATTTCTCAATAGTTCAAGCAAAATAAAGAATCTTGATATGTTGTGGATAAGATCAAAGACAAAGTCAGCAAATAGCATCTTTAACGCTATTTGTTTTAGATTGTGAAGGTTCAGTTTGCCTGTAACCCTTTTTGTATATTTGTGCTTGTTATCATGATGGAAAAGAATTGCAAAAACCGCTTTAGAGAAGAGGAGTCCTATTATCACAGTTAGTGCAGAGTTTGCGAAATCATCAGTAGAGTATTTTGTGGATACATATGCAACTGCAAGACTAATGATAAAACCAACTATGCCTGAAAGTAACAGGTTCTTGTTGAGAGATATAATGTTATAGTATCTCCGGTGATATTTTGTATATATATCCCTTATTTTACTGGCAGGCTTTCCATTCACTTGGCAGACTTTACCACTAATAATTATGTATCAAGATTTATAAAGATCTTCTTTTGTTTTCCAAATTAGGAAAAATAATACATATCTTTCTGCATATTGATAATTTCTCCATAAACTTATACACATGTTAACCCTAAAAATAGTACATATCACAATGGCAAATATTCTGGAAAGTGACATTATGAACTTAAGTTATAGTATTTGGTAACAATATCCTGCATCCACGTGTTTTCATAAAATGGACTCAGAGTTTGTTTCTCAAAAAGCATCAAAACATAAACAGTAGAAGAAACACAAAACATTAACAAAGATAATCAGGTCAAATTGATCAAAAATAGAGATTGGTCAAAGTAAAGGTAATGGGCATCTATGATATTGGAGTGTTTAGGGTATCGCTTTTATTTATCGTTTTTTGTAGATTCACATTCTAGACGACATTCATCTTGAGCCATATAACAAAGATTTTAGATTGAGTGAAAACTACCAACAGTTTCACAAATCAATACCGATAAAAACGCTTCCCAAATGTTTGCCATCTCTGCTGCGGTTTTGCTTGATTAGATTTGAATTAGGTTAACAATGGGCGGATTTCATTTTGTCAAGGCCAAAGATAATAACGCGCTAGCCTCTTTGTCTTTTATCTCCAACATTACATCCAAGTCAGTAGAACCTTTCTGAATAAATTTTTTTAGTTCTCTATGTAAAGCAATAAAATGATTTTTATCTATGGTTTTTGCATGTTTTCCCTTTCTTTCGCCAATACTTTGGCTACTGTAATCTATGATTGGGTTTCCATCTAAGCTATGTTTCCAGGTACTTGCCGAGTTAAATAAGGCCTCTTGCATGGTCTCGTTGTGATTCAGGCATTCATGATGAAACGTATCAAAGACAATTGGGGTGCCTGTTTCCCTATGAACATCCAAACAATCCTTTAGTGAGTAGGACCTATCATCATTTTCTATTATAATTCTCTCTTTTAGGCATCCCTCCAGCTTATTGAAACTATTGACAAACTTTTCCTTTGCGATATTTTTGTCACCATATACACCCCCTATATGAATTTGAATTTTTGCGTCAGTTGGCAAGGTCATACTTTCGAATACTTTAGAATGATATTGCAATTCTCTAATACTGTTTTCAATCACTTTTTCACTTGTTGAGTTAAGGACAACAAATTGGTCTGGATGCATAGATATCCTCATATTATTTTTTTTGATGAAGTCTCCAATTTCATTGAGATCTGTTTTAAATGTATGACTCCAATCTGTTTGACAAATAGGATGACTTGCAAATGGAATAATATCAGAGCTTATTCTAAAAAACAAAATATTGTTTCTTTTATTAAAACCCAATATTTTCAGCAAATAGCAAAGGTTATTTTTTACAGTTTCATTAAACCGGGTTTCAGAAAAGGATTTTAGCCTAAATGTGGAGCTATAAGCATTTTCTAAAGTTAAGTTTTTGCACGGATAGCCTATCCTCATTTTTCTTATCACCACCCACCACAAATAAAAATTAACTTTATTGTTAATAACGATACCTTTGTGTTTTCGATAGGGTAAAACAGTGTCAAGAAATCAAAATTAAATGAAGGATATAGAAGTGGTAATTGGGAATCATCATTGTCTACTTTTAGGAAAATATTACATTTGGTTTAATGTATCCCTATACCCTTGTTCCATTAGAGTGTTTATTGTAACAGAACTAAAATCAGCAATTTTGCCCCATATGCTATCTGGATCTTCTGATCTTTGTATCCTTATGAATCTTGTAATCCCAAATCGCCCTTCAAGTAGATCTTTGTATCGCCTTTGCCGCCCAGACCTTGATGTGCTTGTTGCAGTCCCCCCTAAAATTTCTTCAATTTCTTTCAAATTTGCCCCTTTTTTCTCTGCGAGTTCGATTAGCTTTTGAGATAGATTTACGTAGTCTGTGACGATTTTTGCGACTTTCTCGTCATACGAAGTCTTATTGCTGTATTGTATGGTATCTTGTAAATCCTTGATTCCATTTCGATCTAGGGGCGGGGAAGTTGATTTATTTGATGGCCACAGGTCAACAATGTAAATTTCAAGGGGTGGAACCTGATCGGCCTGAGCATCTTTCCAATAGTCCCTGTGGGTTTGGATTAGTTCCCGTAAAGGAGTGTTACTTAATATCGCTCCATCCCAGAAGTAATTCAGGCTGGTTTGTGTTTCGGATTCAGAGTTGACATCACTTATGTTTTGATTATTAAATTTTTTTTGAACTTTTATTTTTGTATAATCATAAAACTCTGGCACTGATGCGCTTGCCATCACATAATCAACTGAGATGCCCTCATCGTATTCTATAACAAATTTTTGATCTTCTGTTTTTTCGTGGTAATTTCTATATCGTGATTCTCTTCTGCCGTATTCGGGCTTTTTATAGCTATCAAATGTTACTGTAGCAGCATCCAACACATCGACACTGATAACAAGTAGTCTTGGTTGTTTTTTATCAAAGTTGGTTGCTATCGGAAAATCAGCGTATTTCCCAATGCTTTCCTTTAGTGGAGCATAGTCTGACCTATACCATTTATTAAAGTAATTGTCATAAAACCTTTCATCATTTATCGCAGTTGGGGTTGTAAATATATTGGGCGCACCAGTCATGAAATACGATTGTACGGAATAATACCTCCTGGCAGCCTCTCCTGAGGCAGCAGTTGGATTATGTTTTTCTCTTGACCATGGTTCCCATAATGACTTATAGTCAGGGTCCGAGGAAATATGGGCTTTCCAAAACTCCTCCAGTTTTGCTATCGATTTCCCCCAGTCACCATTGTTCTTTAATACCTGACTAACTAGTATTGCACCATTTATTGCCCCTATAGAAGTGCCAGCAATAACATCAAACAGAGGTTTATTTTCGTTAGCGTCTTTATTGTCGTCTTTTTCTGTTAGTTTTTCGTATAGCGCCTTGATAACTCCCACTTCGTATGCACCAAGTGCTCCCCCTCCCTGAAGAACAAGAGCTCTTTGTGTATTTGGCACATTCATTTTTGGCATATTCCTTATCGCCACGTATTTTTCACTAGTAGGATTTTCTTTCTATTCTTGATTTTTATATATTATCATCTGCAGCTGCAAATCAGTTTGGCGGACAAATAATAAAAACAGGAGTTAGGTATTGGCAAAACAAAGGCAATTCTTAAAGATATACTTTTACAAGAGTTCCAATTAACCATTTTTGGTTTAAAGGAAAAGCATGAGTGTATTTTTGCTCATTTCTGCGGATATTTTTTCATATTTCAACATTTTGATAGTAAGTTTTATTACAAGCATCATTTTGTTTATTCCAATTCCTTATGTTCCGGTCCTGATAGCCTCGTCATTTAACGAGAATTTAGATCCAAACCTTATTGCATTGATTAGTACAGTAGGCGTAACCGCAGGT
>JBKJYK010000258.1:0-2935 GCA_046715515.1 Candidatus Nitrosocosmicus sp. | reverse complement strand
GCTTAAGGTAGTCTTTATAGTAGTAGATAACGGTTGGCGATTCAATTTCCAGTTCAATCGCGACCTCGGTTAGAGGTCGCCCATCCTGGAACATCTGAAAGGCTCTAGCATAATCGGATTTATCTTTCAGTCTTTGTTCCTTTTCTGCTTCATCATCACCAGTCTCCTTATGCAGAATTTGTCCTATGGTCTTAGGCGATATATGCACCTCTTGTGCAATCTGGCGGGTTGTTTTTCCTTCATTGGTAAGCTTAATTACCATCTTCTCTTTTTCCTTTTTACTCAGAAGCGTTACAGTATTAGATATGGTAATTCATTTAAAATAAAAAAAGGATTTTGTTGATTCCTTGATGCTTTGTGTTGATGAATGACGTTGTTTTATAGGAATTTGTAAACATAATACAAGCGTTATATGGGTCCAATAATTATTGGGTAATGCTTGTTATTTTGGCCGCTTTGATGTATTCTATCATCCAAGATGATGAAAGGCTTTAGCAGCAAAACCCTTGCTATAAGGCTAAAAGAACTGGAAAGAAACGGAACAGCTACCGAAGGAGAGTATATAGAGGAAATGATGACATTGAATTATAGAGCATGATATTTACTCAAGATAGTGTCAAGATTTATTCATCTTTTGTCTTTGTCTTTGTCTTTCTAGTCCTGGCATTGAATATCGTTTATACAGAATCAAATCAACATACAAATAAGGACATTGCAGCGGCTGTTGCACAAATCCCAGAGAACCTAACATTATCTACTCTTATCAATCAAGGGTCACCATATTATGGAAATCTTAATTCTTCATTGGTGATTGTGGATTTTAGCGATTTTCAATGTCACCTATGCAAAAGATATGTCGACAATACAGAACAACAAATCAATTCATCGTATGTCCAGCCAGATAAAGCAGTCTATGTATTTAAGCATCTTCCAAACAGAGGATTTGATTCTAAAAACGCTTCATTGGCAGCACAATGTACAAATGATCAAGGAAAATTCTGGGATTTTCACAAGATCCTGTATGCAAATCAAGGTCCAATAGATTCTGGCTGGGTTAATGCGGAAAACTTAAAGAAATATGCTTCTCAGTTACCAGGTATCAATATTACCGAGTTTAACTCATGTTTTGATACTAAAAAATATGAATCATTCATAGACAAAGATATTGCCTTGGCTAATTCGCTAGGATTTACAGAGACCCCATCCTTTATTATGATGGACAGGGAAGGTTTAGTTATCGAAAAAATTCAGGGTCCGAAGCCTTTTCCAATATTTAGGGCAGTTATTGAAAGTTTGGAAAATAGAATACTTAAAAATTAAATGTCAGGTTTTTCTGCATTCAAAATAGTATACAGTTCAAATCCGATTTTATATGTCGGGTTAACCATTCTAGTATTCACACTCTTTTGGATTTTTTTTAATGTCTTTGATGAACTGCTATATTTTTCTCCGATAGTTTATTTTTATATACCAAGCGATTCTATAATTGGGTTCATTTTATCTACCGCAAGTGCATTTCTCTTGGGGTTTGTTGTTTCAATGAACATTTACCTAATCAGAAGTTCAGGTACTAGATTAGATAAATCGTTAATTTCAAGTTCGTTTTTAACAGTATTTTCCAGTGCCTGTGCTAGCTGTTCTTCAATTGGGTTTGTTATCATTTCTTCTTTTGGTGGTGCAGGCATAATTGCTACCGCTTTTCTTACAAATTATCAGATTCCACTAAGGTTGGTTTCAATATCTATTTTGATTCTAGCCCTGTATACTGTTTATCGCAAAACTACAAACACTTGTTCATTAAATAACAAGGAATATGATAAATCAAGATGACCAGATGAAAGTAATCGTCTGATATCGATATATTCTGAACAAGAAACATAGTATCGCATATGCGTTTTGTGTAAATCAACGAAATACATCAAAAACTTGACTTATAACGTTAATATATACACGAAATTCATCACACTTTAGATGATAAAGTATAAAGAAATCTTATATTCTATATTTTTCTTCTTTATTGCTGGTCTATGTGAGATAGGTGGAGGGTATCTTGTATGGCTATGGCTTAGAGAAAGCTACAGCTGGATTTTTGGAGCTTATGGAGGATTTGTATTATTCCTCTATGGGGTTATTCCCACATTTCAAAGGGCGCATTTTAGTAGGACATATGCTGCTTACGGAGGGATATTTATCATTATGGCAATAGCCTGGGGATATTTTTTCGAAGGAGTAGTTCCTGATACTTATGATATTGTTGGGACAATAATTGCAGGTATAGGAGTCATCATTATTTTCTACTATCCTCGTAAAGAGGGTGAAAAAATTGGAATTAGCTCATCCAAATAATTATAGTTTTATCTTTATTCTGTTCACATTTGGATTGTTTGCAGTTGCTGCACTTCTTGAAATTGGTGGAGGATATCTTGTATGGCTATGGCTTAGAAAAAGAAAAAAAATAACATATGGTTTGATTGGTGGAATAATTTTATTTTTGTATGGGATTATTCCAACACTTCAGCCGTCAAATTTTGGCAGAGTCTATGCTGCCTATGGTGGAATATTTGTCGTGATGGCAATCATTTGGGGTTTGATAGTAGATAAGAAGAGACCGGACCGATTTGAAATTATTGGAGGGATTGTAGTTCTTGCAGGTGCATCAATAATATTTTATGCCCCTAGGTAATAACATAATGAAAGAGATAACCCTTCAATTTTTAATATTTATTAGATATCTCTGGAATAGATTTTTTCATTATGCAAATATGACTTGACATCTTAATTCATTGAGACATACTTTGATTTGCCGAACCCGCTTAGAAATACAGACTAATAACCGTATATGTTAGTGTTAGGCTTTTAAAAGTAACAATCTGTTTTTGTTTAATAATAATGTAAACCTTCTAAGCAGAACCCCGTTTGAAAAACCAAGGTCCGT
>JBKJYK010000257.1:0-3453 GCA_046715515.1 Candidatus Nitrosocosmicus sp. | reverse complement strand
GCGGTGCCTGAGCTGGTTGCGGTTGTTGTTGGATCCCCTTCATTGTTATTCTCATTATCATTATCATTATTACTATTGTTATTATTAGATGGAAGAGCGCTATCCAAAATATTCTCAATCATGCTGCTTTGTGCGGATGCCAAAGTTGGTTGTGTTAACAAAGCACCAACAGATGCAAATGCCAATATTGCTGCCATGAGGTATATTTTATTATTCATTCGAACAAACTAACCATTGCATAATATATATGGGAAACTACTGTATGTACCTAGTTCAAGATTAATGCATATGAAACATAAATTACTAATAATTAGATCATTTATAATATTCTTATAATAAATTTCTATTTAACATTAAAACAAAGCAATCACATCAACCATTGCTTTGCTAAACAAAAATTAATATTATTTGATAAAGCATAAAGATAGAAATTGAAATTTGCCATTATAGGGGCAGGAGTTGCTGGCAGTTATTTGGGCAATATGCTTTATAGTAATGGTCATGAAATAACAATGTTTGAAGCATTTAAAAAAGAAAATCATTGGCCAGTATGTGCTTGGGGAGCCTCAAAACACATGCTTGAACACTTCTCTAAAAAAGCAGGCTTAGAGTTCAACCAATATGTACATCATGTTGGAAAAAGACTCAGAATGGAGCTTCCCAATGACAAAGAAGAGTTTTTGGAGTTACACGGATTAGTAACATACGATAAAAAACAATGGGAGGCAGATTTACTCAAAGACATAAATATCAAATTTGGATCAGTTTGCAACAGAGAAACATTTCCTTCAGACAAATATGATTATGTTTTAGATTGTACAGGTTTTCACAGAGCATTACTGCCAAAAACTAAAAATGATTTCATTATTCCAGCGTATGAATATTTAGTTGGGAATATTCATGATATCGAGGAATTTTATGTTATCGGGTACAAAGGGGCAAGAGGTTATTTTTGGTAATTCCCATTGAGCAATGGAATGGGTTTTGTGGGTGCAGGAGACATAGATAAGAAATATTATGGAATTAAGGAGTTTTTTAACAGGTATCCTAATGCAAAAATAATAAAAAAAATTGGAAGACCTATACGATTATCACCACCAAAGTTAATGGAACCATTCTACAATAACAACATCATAGGAGTAGGAGAGTCGATAGGCACTGTGTTTCCGATGTTAGGGGAAGGAATCATCCCATCACTGCTATGTTGTGAAATATTTTTAAAAGTCATTGAACAAAGCAAAGATAGCACAAACAAATTTGATAAAGAAGAATATAGAAAAAACGTTTTAGAAAAATTCCATTACTATCACGATGTTTATAAAATCATTCGGTTAAAGATGGATGGCAAGTTAAATACAGTTAGGCACTTTAACCTGTTGGTTAGCATGTATAAAAACATGAAAAAAGAAGAGAAAAGATTTGGGTTTGAAATCAGTTTTGATAAAATGAGAAGACTAGTAAACGCATTATAACAACATATTTGATATCAATTATTTTTACCGGTATCAAGGTTTTCCTCTTTCGGTATTGGAATAACACTGCCAATATCCTCACCAACTAATTCACTTTTGTTTGTCCTTTTTAGAATATCATTTAAATAACTTAAAATGTATTCATCTTCCTTGGGATTGGTTTTCCCCTTTATTAATCTGATTTGATATTGCATAACCCAAGCCCACATCCAGTTCTGCCTAAGCAAAGCCTCATTTTCCACAGAATACTGATGTTTTCTATGCCAAACACCCAACACAATTGCAACTGGAACATACAAAATAGCAAATAAAACAACAAACACAGGAAGATTCAAGTAATCACCGATCCCAAATGGCATTTGCTTTATAGCAAAATTATAAGTTATCAAGATAAAGTTAGTAAATGTCAGCAAAAATATCAGATAAATACTATGACCATTTCTAAAGTCCAACCATCTTCGTCGTATAAACGTTCGATCAATTTTCTTTGGCATACAGGACATTAACTCTTTCTCTAATTTAGTTTTACCCAAGGATTGGACAATGGTCCAAAGCCTACAATATAACTACCATCAAATCAAAACCAACAAGGAATGCGAATTCAATATAAAAATGATGGTTATGTGGATCTAAATTTTTTAGCATGCAACAGTTAAACGCATTACAAAAAGATCAACATCATAAAGGTATTTTCTCAATGAATAACTAAGCAATAACAAGACTACTTTAACTTAAAGCAATAACATGGATACATCTACAAAACGCATTTAGCAAAATCAATTAACAAATCAACTTTCATCAAGTTTGTTTTGACGATTATAAACGAATTAATCAAACTCGTCACCATTTTATTTGGAACAAATCAACAACAATTATTGTAACGCACTTAAACATTATTAAATAAGACAATTCAAAAAAATGCTTAAAGAATGCCATCAAGCCAATATTATCATATCTCAAAAATAATGGAGATGATAATATCCCTGAAACCCAATTCCGTTCTTGACATAGGAAGCGGATATGGAAAATTTGGAGTTTTGTGTAGGGAGTATTTAGAGTTGTGGGATGGAAGGCAAAAGTACGAGTTTAAAAAAAGGATAGACTGTGTTGAGGTTTTTGAAGAATACATCACACCATTACACAAATACATCTACAGCAACATCTACAATGCAAACGTTTTAGAGGTGATAACAGAATTGGATCATAAGTATGATTTGATTTTGCTGATTGACGTCCTAGAGCATTTTGAGAAAAAAGAGGGCTCAAGCCTGCTAAACACACTGATAAAAAACAACATAGGGCTTTTAATAAGCACACCCAGAAAACCAAGTCCCCAAAAGGACGCCTTTGGTAACGTATATGAAACGCACAGGTCAAAATGGACAGAGAATGATTTAAAAGGTTTAGGCGAATGTCATTTTATTGATGACAACGTATCGCTAATTTGCTACATGTCCAAAAACATAGAGTCAATACGCGATTTTAAGAAAAACATAAGGCATGTCAGAAAACAGGGCAAACTATCTTTTGTAAAGACAGCAAAAAAAATCATGATTCGCATTCCAGGAGCTCACACAGCATACAGCAAAATCAAGCACAAACCATAGCCACAACAGCTAAAACAAATTTCATAAAGTGTTAGAGAGACATACAGATGCACATGCATCAGATAACGGTTTTAAGTCCAATGTCAAGATATTATAAATTATATCTTTAGTCAATAAATAGCACCCTAACGAAAATCCAATTTCGGACATAAAAATACAATATTTCAACAATCGATGGACATAGTTTTTTAGATAATTTGCTTAGGTGCCTGCTATAGCCAAATTGATAAATTATCAAGAAATAAAGTTAAAAACATAATGAAAATAGTATCGGTAGTTGGAGCCAGGCCAAATTTCATAAAACTAGCACCCATTCATAGTGAACTCAAAAAGATATCAGAGCACACAATAATCCACACAGGTCAGCACTATGA
>JBKJYK010000256.1:0-13806 GCA_046715515.1 Candidatus Nitrosocosmicus sp. | reverse complement strand
TCCTTAGATTTAGTAACAAGACAATTAATAATCATAAGGAGACATTTCTGGTATACTAGGGATGTGGTAAATTTTTTAATTCATATGGAGAAAGATAGTGAGGATATAAAGTATCTTCAAATAGCTTATGACGATATTAATCAACTAATTGAGTTGATCGAGTCTTATCGAGATACAATTAATTCTGCACGTGATCTGTATATTGCAAATGTATCATTACAAATGAACGATACTATGAGAATACTAACTATATTTAATACAATATTCTTACCGTTAACAGTTGTAGCTGCAATATATGGAATTAATGGAATTGAGTTGATGAGCATAATAGGACTAACAGGAGGATTTGCTATTGTAGCGATGACCATGATAATTACTATTGTAGTTACTCTATTGTTTTTTAAGAAAAAACGATGGATTTTTAATTCTAATGATGATTTTAAAAATGATATTGAAGGGAAAAAATAATCTGTATGTATTTTATATGATATAATGTTAATTGATTTGACAATATTTTAATTGCAATTTAGATTTACTTCTAAATTTAACTACAGTCATTTTTTATAAAAAACTTGTATACAAATATTGTCGCCATAGGTGAGATGCATGAAATATCTACTAACTTTGTTGATAGTAGTCTAATATTGTTAAATTGATAAGGGAGTTGAGGTATAACATAGTGCTCTATTCGAATACTTTTTTATCCTTTTATTTTTATTTCTATGGGTTTTTTTTTATCCTTTTGTGTTTTTCTATTACTTTTTGTATGGATTCTCTTTCCTGAAGTTTGGGTTTAATGATTGGTTCCAATGACCAATATTTTCCATCATGATAAACCAAAGGCTGCTTTTCAGGGTTATGTGTTGCATCAATTGCTTCTCCAATGAACATGATGTAGTCTCCAAAAGTAATTTCTTGAAATAGTTTGCATTCTATGTTCAACGAAGCTCCTTTAACCATTAATGCTTTGATTTTGTTTGCTTTATAAAACTCAAACCCTAGTTCTTTTGATGCGCCAATTTTATCGTAATTACTTCCGCTGTTTTCACCTGCGATAATTGAAAGTACTAATTGGTCCATGGAGCAAAGGTTGATGCCAAATTCTTTGGTGTTTCGAATGTTTTTTACTGTGGCCTTTTTAAGACCTAGGGAAATAGCAATCAATCCTGGATTATATGAAATGTGATGGGTCCATTTGCATGTCATTATATTTGGGCCATCCGTGCCCTCTGTTGTAATTAATCCTATGGTAGTTACAAATTTTTGTGATCGTGGGTCATTCCATGGTAAATCCATACCTTGTTTTAGATAAAATCATTAAAATGTTTTTTAATGTTTTTGAAAAAATGCGTTATTATGCTGTAAATTAAATTTGGGTTAGTTTGTTTTTTAAATGGCGCACATATAACAATTATGGTAAATTTATTTTGAATCCCGGTGTTTTAATTGGATGTTCTGGGTGGAGCTATAATGACCCGCAAGAAAAAGGGGGATGGTTGAATGTGTTTTATCCAGACAAAAAAACTAAAAAACTGCGATATTATTCGCAGTTTTTTAATACTGTTGAGATGGATTCAACCTTCTATAAGGAATTTTACCTTAATATGACCAAAGGATTGTTTATGGGTTTGGCCAAAGCAACACCCGATAATTTTAAATTCTCGATTAAAGTTCCAGAAATAATTACCCATGAGAAAAGATTGGATATGGATAAAAATGTAATTTCTGATTTTCTGGAATTCTTAGATAAGATATCTCCTCTTAAGAACACCAATAAATTAGGAACCATAATTATTCAATTGCCCCCAAGTTTTACAATTAAAGAATTTGCAAAAACTGAGAGATTCCTCGACAGATTGTATGAGGAAAGTGAAAAAACGAAAAACAATAATCTCTATTCGATAGAATTTAGACACCCCTCATGGAATACTGAAGGTACATTTGAAATGCTACGGCATTATGATATCACATCGGTCTTAACCGATTCACCTGCCAAGGAAAACTTGGAGTTTTTATCTGATGAAAATAATATTGCATCAAACACACATGCAACAATAAGATTACATGGAAGAAATAACAATAAAAATCATTATTGGTATGATTATTTATATTCAGAAAGCGAACTAAATCCTTGGGCTGATAAAGTAAAAAAATTAAAAGAACAAGTGAATTCAGTATTTGTATATTTCAATAATCATTATTCAGGTAAAGCAATTTTTAATGCCATGCAATTTAAAGAACTGCTGAATAAAAACTCATTAACAAAAGCTGAAAATACGATTTTAGAAAAAGCGAAAGAATTTTTTTCTGATGCCAATTGAAATTGTTGAACCAAACTAATATTTTGTTTTTTTGTTAATATTGCTCATTACTAATACTTCAATTTATTGAAAATGATTTCATAATGTGTTGGATACTGTTTTAATATAAGCAAAAAAATATAATTCTATTTCTTATAAGTTAATATATATTTACTATGTTACTTTGAGAACTAGTGTAGTTTTTATAAGTTGAATTTGTGTTGGTCTATTTAAAGAATATTGTTTTTAGTGAAAATATAATATAATGGATTTTCTAGATTCGATAGGGAATGACAATAAAGTTTTGGAATGGGGGACATCTGATTGCAATTTCTTTTATCCTGCCTGCAGAGGTGTTTCCTAAATTGTTTGCATTTTAATTCTTCTATGTTAACTAATGGTCTAAAGGACGGAATAATTCTGCCCAGTATATTTCCCTTCTATCACACAATTTCTAAAATGCTGTCAGAAATCAATGACTTTTTAGTATGGGTCGTTTTCATATGGAGCATTGTTTTATTGTCGTTTTTTTGATTATTGTCAATACTAACTATTTCCAATATTTGATTAAAGCGTGAAAATATGCTTTTATTAAGTATATTCTTAAAGTCAGTGAAAGCAAGTATTGAAAAACTATATCTTGAGAAACTAATCATATTCTGCAATATCTCATCTATCAGCTTTATTTTATCCTCTTTGATGTCTGATGCATTTTTTATTAATTTTGATTTAACTTTATTGGTTGATGAGGAAAATAGTGTGTCAAGTATATCTAAAACTATTATTTGTATTTTACAATTTAGCTTTTGAATCAATATGGGTAATTCATTGATGATAACATTTGCCAATTGATAAAACGTGAATGCCCTTGATAGTATTATGTTATTTAATAGTTGATTCGAGTTAAATTGTTCTTTAACAGATAATTTTATCAAATCGATATAAAGACACCCTAAATTATTGCTGCCTCCATCTATCAAAATTGTTTTATTGTTTTGGTTATTTTTTGAATACTGTATGCATAATTTTGAAATAAGGTGATATAAGAAATGTGTTGTTTTACATCTATTGATGATACTGATGTTTTTCTTATCTTGAAAGTGAAAAAAATCATCAATGGATGGAATGTTAAATAATTTTCTGTTATTGTCAATTAGTTCCTCATACGCACTAATGAATTTGGCGGATTGTGTTGCATCGTTTTTTATTTTATTATTCGGTGAATACAATTAATACACACACTCTACTGTCAAAAAATATCAAACAAATTCATACTTGTGATCTTTTTTTCTATATTGAGAGGATACGATGAACAACCCATTATTTTTTTTTCTTTAAGCTGTTTTTTATTCATTAGGATTTACTTGTCAACCATGTTAATATATATTACGCAGTGTATACATGCGATATGCTGTATATAAATGGATATAATAGTTATAAATATGGTATGATTATATATATTATTATTTAACATGCCTAGATCAAAACGTTCTGAACTGATTACGTTACGTGTAGATTTGGTTAAAGAATTAAAGGCAAAATGGATGGAGGAAAAAAAGAAATCACCATTTGTTAATGAACACTTTGGAGGTTTTGTTAATGATCTACTTCATGATATTCTAGAAAAGGATGAATTTCTAAAACATTATGCTCCATTTTTATCGGAAGATGGCTGTAGTAGAGATACAATCTACATAAAAGATTTTAAGGAAAATAAAACTGCTGAAATTTATTTTAACAATAGTAAACTTTATTGCTCATTATGCGAATCATTTTCCTGCTTTCACATTCACTTTGTAATGGCAATACCGAAAGTAGCAAAATTAAATCCATCCACCAAACCCATGATCGATGACGAAGTCGAGTTGGATGCCCAAAAAGCAAAAAAAATTGTCAGAAAGAAAAGGTCATCATAACATTTACTTTATTATGTTAAATATGTTGAAAAAATAAGATAATCTGATTTTTAGAAAAAACTATGTTGCAACGCCGATGTTTTTTTGGGACCAGAAAAATAAACCTTGGTTAGTGATTCTGAGTTATTTATCTGTTCATATGCGTATTAATATGGAAATTTCAATAGTTATATCTAGTTTCATCTAGATTGGTTATGGAAACTGCTTTGATTTTGGCCTTTGTTGCTATCCTGACTATGGCTACGAGGTAATATAAAATCATAAATCTGTGGTTTTTACTTTAGTTAATAGAGCCAGAAAAAAAATTTTATAAATTGATTTTCTTTTCTTTTCTTGCTCTCTATATGATTTATCTTAAGAAAAAATAACTTATTTGGAAAGATATGCAAATTCATATGTTTTATTTTCGGTATTGATTAGTATTATTTGACCTGTCTCCTCGAAAGAACGCGATATGCTAACGCTTTTTCTGTGTGCCGAACCCGGATTTAAAATAACTGTTTCTTTATTATTTTTTATTGTTCCTGATTTTTGTGGTTCTTTTTTATGGGTGTGTCCACATATTAATATGTCATATTTTTGACTGCGACAAATGATTTCTTTTATTTTGCTATTTGTACCATGGTATATTCCAAATGTTATCCCATCTATTTCTATTTCCCCAAGATCTCCCTTAAATTCACCGTCTATTTCAATAAATGATTTTAATATTCCGTCCTTTTCCCCGTCATTGTTACCCAAAACTCCGATGAGTTTTGCATTTAGATTCTTAAATTCTTTAATTATGCCTGGAAAGACATAGTCTCCAGCATGAATAACATAATCTACCTTATTTTTGTTAAAGATTTGTATAGCTTCCTGAACATTTTCTATATCGTCATGAGTATCAGATATTATGCCAATTTTCATCCGATACATAAAGAAGATATTATGTTTATTTTAGTTTCTCCATTAACGAAATTATGATTGTTTAGTTTTCATGTTGTCGTATTTTATAAAAATAAAATAGACGTGATGCTGAAATAACATGAATATGATGCTCATTCCATCCATTTTTGCATTGAATGTCCTATGCATGTTTGTTTGACACTAAAAATTAAAAGCATTAGATGATTGATAGTGCCTTAAATCCAATCAACACAGAAATTGTAATCATTATGATAAGGGTTTAACTATCACATAGTGAGATCCCAAACATGTAATTAATGTATGTTGACATTGCAGGAGCATAAGTTGAAGGTCCTGTATTGCATCATAATTAAGGGGAATGTCCATGTCCATTTAGTGCATAATGGGTCGGATGATCTTTTGCACTTTTTACTTCAATTACCTTAAACATTGAAAAAGATATTTGTGATTTTGTCCATATTGTATACGTTGAATTGGTTATTCCCATAATTTGTTCTTTGATGGTTTATGGTGGTTTTAAAAAATTCAAATTCTTTAAACATCTACTATAGTTTAAACATCTACTATAGTTTAAACATGCCACCATTTTTGTTGTTAACCTTTGTTTTCTTCTACAACTTCTGTCTCATGTCCTTCTCCCACTGGTAATTGTTCCTCCGGCTGCTTTTCTTCTATAAGCAACTTTTTCTTCTTTTCTTCTTCCTCTTCCTCTTCCTTTTTAGGAATGGAGGCATCCGTGATGTCACTTGGATTATTGCTATTGTTATTTTGCTGACCTTCTGTCATAGTTTTATTAAAATATTGGTGATTAAAGGAGTTTCCTGTTAACTTTTCAAGATATGATTTAGTGTGTATGAGTTGATGCCTAACAACAAGATAAAGTTATTTACAATATTGTAATCCGGCTGAATCTCTATGGCCTTGCCGGGTACTCCTGATCTTTGTATTGTAAAATTAACATAATGACAATGAATTTAAATTTAAGTATGTTTAACACAAATTGATTTTGTGATTAATAGAGATATGGCTCAATTTTTAATTGACAGTGTTATACCAATACGATTGTCCTGCTTATCTTCTTCAAATTGGCCTATAGTTGTCTCTTTATGGTATGTTTACTACAATGAGAAATTCTATTGTGCTACGCAAAATACATCCAAGATAATAAGTTACTTGAAACATTCACCAAAATGTGGATTTGAGATTGCAGGAGATCATTTTCCATATCGGGGAGTTAGAGGATATGGAAATGCATCAATACTTCATGATAAAGGTGAAGAAATTCTACGAATGCTGTTAGAAAAATATTTTAAAGGAAAAGAAACATCTGCATTATATAAACTATTATTATCGGAAAAACATTTGCAGAATGAAGTTGCGATTGAGATTGTGCCGGTTCGTACATTTGAATGGAACTTTAAAAAAAGAATGAGTGGCTAAATAATTTATGACTGGGAACGGTGGGACTCAAGTCATTGCTTTGAAAAATATCATCCGTACTTTGTGAGGGGTGCATGGGTGGGGGAAGGGTTTAGGAGTTGAATCTTTGAATTTGAGTCAAGTTACACCAATCTTTAATAATCATTTCAAATAATGCCAAAGATATTACTGGTGCAAGGTATTGTTATTTATTTCCTCAATTTCCAATAAAATGTGGTATTCATTCTCCTAGACAAACTACCATTATGAAGTTAGTTTATTTGTTAAATAATGTGCTTGATCGTGGGAAAGACCCTGAAAATAAAATAGGGATAATGTTAATTGCCGTAATTAGCGCGAAAGATCCAAATATGCGCTAAATTATTGTCATTGTTATGGATATCCATCTAAACATTTAGTTACTACTTCTATTCATCTAGAGATGAGAAATCCCAATGACGACAGAGATTGATCCTGTAAAGTTCAGCGAACGAGAGTCGACTTTTCTGAAGGAACAGAGATTAGGCAGAATAGCTACCGTCTCTTTATCTATGCAACCTCATGTAGTGCCAGTGGCTTTCGAGTTTGATGGCAGCTATATCTTCTTTGGGGGATGGAAACTCAAAAATAGCCTCAAGTTTAGAAATATCCTGCAAAATAATAAGGTGGCGTTTGTGGTGGATGAATTGGTCTCGGTCAATCCTTGGAAACCAAGAGGCGTAGAGATTAAAGGCATTGCAGAAATATTACGAGGAAATGATTACGTAAAGATTGTGCCAATCAAAAAGTCAAGCTGGGGAATGAGTGACAAATGATTTTATTCTTTTGAATGTATGTGATTATTGATAAAACAGACTGGTATCTCTATCAGTAAATTTATTTGATCAGTATATTGGAGTTCAATATTGGTAGTGTATGTAAAGGGCCATTTCCTTTCTGATACTACGTAGCATTTTGTTTTATCTTGGTTATTCTATTGATTTGATATGGTGTGTCTACTGAATATGACTGACGTGTGTTATAATGTGCAATGGTATGCTTGAGTTGTTTTTATCAGTTCTATTTAAAACGCCATTTTTATTTATTTGATAGTGCCTATAAATTTGATTTGATTTTTTTATATATATATTAGTGTAAAATGGTGTTTCATTTTTATTATTTTAAAGTCTGTAACATTGTATATTTTGTATTCAATTATGTAAAATGATTGGTTAAACTAATTTGTTTAATCCGCGATTCATGAACCTAATTTGTATGGCATCTTTTATTTGTTTTACATTTTATGCGTGCCGACAATGTTTTTAAATATTGCCAATAGTTATAAAATAGAATCGCCATTTGCCTGATAAAGAACCTGTTTTAGACAAGAAACTCGAATCGGAAAAGCGGAAGAAAATGGGGGATGAGCAGAATGCTGATTCAATAAATAATCTGATAGTTGATAAAGGTGATGGCTCACTAATAAACAAATCAATTGATGTATCTATTGACCCAAAAATAATTGTGGACAAGACCCAGGAAAGATTTTCTCGAGCATTGAAAAAGCGTTATCAATATGAATCAAACTTAAAACCTGCTCAGGATTTTCTTCTTGATCATGTGAATTCAAGGATTTCACTTGTGGTAATGTATGCTGATTTAGTTGGCTCAACCAATATGAGCATGACTTTACCTATCGATAAAATGGTCACAATAATAAGGGGATTTGCATATGAGATGTCCAACATAATTCACCTCTATGAAGGTTATGTATTGAAGTATGTAGGCGATGCAGTAATAGCTTTTTTTCCATCAATCGGCAACAAGTTGCTCGCTTGCGATAGGGCATTACAATGTGCAAAGTCAATGATAACTATAATAGAAAAAGGAATCAGTCCTGTACTGAATCAGCAGGATTATCCAGATCTAAAAGTAAAGATTGGCTTGGATGAGGGAGAAAATGTAATTATCCAGCATGGACATGATAAAAGCTCCCAAATTGACATCCTTGGCTATACTATGAATAAAACTGCAAAAATTACTTCATTAACATATCCAAATACAATTATGATCTCCGAAGATGTCTACACTGTTTTGCTTCCTCAAATGAAAAATATGCTTAAAGAAGTTAAATTTGGAATTGAACGGTGGAAATACGTCAATAGTAAAACTGGACAACCCTACAAACTCTATTTGTATATGTAGAAAAATTTATTTCTAAACTTTAAGCCGTCAAATAGCATATCAATCTTTATTGCATATGTTTTTGATATAGAATCTCGTTTCCTTTTTGGATTTTTATTATTCTTGTGATTGGAATCAATTGAAAGTTTTCTGAAAGAATAATGAAGTCTTTTAGTTTGATCTGTTTAAAATTCTCAAAATCTCTATAGATAATGGTATAATTTGAAGCGTTGTCTGCGTACAGGGCTTTGCTAAAAATTTCCTCAATTTTACCTTTTTTAACCATATAAACATAAAAAATTATTGGGGAACTTTAATGTGCTTCGTGATTATGCTTATCTAGTTCTTCAAGTGTATCAAATGCAGCGCCGCATTGACAATCATATTTCTTACTATCTTGAGACATTACATAATTATAATGAACAAACTATTTATATCTATTACCCATTTATGCAGTATTTATAAAATGGGAAATTATAAGTTATATAATTTGGTTTTGTTGACACATCCACTTTTCGCTTTAATAGTGAATTGCTTGTGTGTATCATCATTCTAATTAGTATTTAATATCCTATACAACATCCATTGAATAAATCTGTTGATTTGTATGGATAGCCGTCACTATTTAATTTCTTTATCCTTTTGATATGGGGGTTAATTATCATAAAATTAGGCTTTAAGAAGTAATAATCTCATTTAGGGTATATTCTATATTCTTGATATTCAATTAAAACTAGTTGTTAATGTTATTCATCTGCTGCTCTTTAATTTGAAAGTAACACCTAAACCATCCACTAGCCTTTTTTGCTACTTCTTCTAATTTTCCCTCTTCTTCAAATAAATGACTTGCTCCTGGTATAATCACTATTTTTTTCTTTTCCACTTTCTCTAGATGAGTATCTAGCACTTTTTTATTAGATTCGATAATTTGTTTATCTTTTTCCCCTACTATAAATAAAGTTGGACAATTTACACTGTTTAACGACGAGCATTTGGAAGATAAGTCCACCCTTCCACCTCTAGATACAATGGCGCTAATGTTATCCGGTCGTTTATCTGCTGCAATCAAAGTTGCTGCCGCTCCAGTACTGGCTCCAAAGTATCCTAATATCATTTTCTTTGTATTTTCTTGATTAAGAATCCAATCTGTGACAGATATCAGCCTATCTGCTAAAAGCTCAATGTTAAATCTGTGCTCTCCTGTTAGGGCATCCGCCTTCTCCTCCCCCTCTGTGAGCAGGTCTAACAGCAATGTAGCGACCCCATCGTTATTTAGGACTTCAGCAAGGTATTGGTTTCTAGGACTATGCCTTCCACTGCCACTCCCATGTGCAAATATCACAAGCCCTTTAGAATCTTTAGGGACTGTTAGGTTGCCCTCTATTTTAGAATCTTCCTTTATGGGTATTATAATGGAGTTTTCATTTATTTTATGATCCATATTTTTTTATCCAATAAAATATTGTTTATTTTAAAAGATATAATTTTCTATTTGGCTTTTGATTTACAATCTTTTTTATTGACTGTTACAAATGCAATCTCTAAATAATGGATATATTGAATCTTAACCCGAGCAGTAGTTTCCCCAAACGTGTTTCTTGTAAACAAGAACATGTTATCCATATACAATGAAATTTAATATGACAAAAAATTTTAGAGACTGGGTTAAAAAATATTGTATTATATAAATGAGTTACAAAATAAAAGAAGAAAGCCATCCAAGACATAAGGAATCAAGAAATACAGAAAACGTCCTTGTAATGCAAGGAGGTGGCTCCCTGGGAGCATTTGCATGTGGTGTATATAAAGCACTAGTAAAACAAAACGTCCGAATAGATATAGCTGCCGGTACTTCGATAGGAGCTGTAAATGCGGCAATAATTGTGGGAAGCAAAACCGATAGTCCAGAAAAAGATCTCGAAGATTTTTGGATGGAAATTGGAGAAAGCAGTGTTAAAATTATTCCCGATTTGTTCATTTACGATTGGGATGGCCATGATAAAAAATATTTGTTAAAGAGAATATCATCTGCTTCAATAAATGCCGCGATTTTTGGGGTTCCAAAAATGTTTGTTCCTCGATGGCAGTGGTGGAATGGTGACAACACAATAGGTACTGTGCCTGCAGGAGAAGAATATTTTGACCCCAGAAATTGGACATATGTATATGACCATTCTCCATTGGCCAAGACTCTTGACAAATACGTCGATTATAAAAAGTTAAACCTTGCAGCAACCAGGGAAGAATTACCCTCTGTCCTTCGGCTTATTATAACCGCGGTAGATGTAATGACCGCAAAACCCCTTGTTTTTGATAATACCAATATGGAGATCAAAGCAAAACACATTCTAGCCAGCGCAGGTTATCCAACCTATGGATTTCCATGGGTTAAAGTTGAAGACGATGTTTATGCTTGGGATGGTAGCTTGCTGAGTAACACTCCGATAAGAGAGGTACTTTATGTTTCACCAAGAAATGATAAAAACATTTTCATAGTTGAAAATTACCCTCAAAAAATCGATAGACTGCCTTCTAACATGATTGAGGTTACCAACCGTTACAAGGATATTTTGTTCAGTGATAAGGACATGTTTAACATACAAATGTCAAAGTTGATAACAAGACAAATACAGCTTATAGAAAGACTCTATGATATATTTGAGAATTTTACCGACGACTCTAGAATTAGCCCTGACAAAGTAAAAAAGATAAAGGAAGAGTACAAAAACTTGATAGAAAACTATGGCGCAGAAATAAAATCAGTTACCCGGATAATCAGGAGTGAAACAGAATCACCAAATATTTTAAAAAATGCTGATTTTTCTTCTAAAACCATAAAAGAGTTAATAAGACAAGGCGAAAGGAAAACCTTGGAAAAGTTATCTTATTGTGAATCAATGGACTATGATTTTAACAGTTGAGTTTACTGTGAATGTGTTATTGCCCTGATACAAAAAATACAAAACCCATATTTGACCATATAAATAAAATCGTCATTGTGCATAATTGTTTTGTCAAAGTTTTCTATTACTAATGGATTTTTTGTTTTACTGGCACCTAATTACTACGTAGTTCACTGGAAGGAATAATAAACTTACATAACCGAATAAAGATTTTATTATGGGGATTTAATCTCTCAAATAGAGAGATATCTGATTTATTTGTCTATGTGGTATTAAGATAATTTAGCTTTCTCTTTTGATCTATTATCTTTGTATGATTGTTATTACACAAATCATGTAATCAAGATCCAGGATTGATTGACTATATTAATGCGATAAATTAAAAGGTGCGTTTTACTTATCTATCCATAAAAGTAAATAAAAAAATGAAAGAATATTGTTCCTATTACCAGAATACCAACAAAGATGATGCTGATAAAACCATTCCTGCCCCGTCCTCACAAGCATCAAGTACAGATAAACTTCAGCAGCAGCTATATTGTGGTAAATTAACACGTGTTAAAGATTTTAATGAAACATTTGAATTAGTCAAATTAGCTGTTGATACTAAATTTAAAATGCATAGGGCTGGATTAAGCTTGGTGTTGCAGGTATTGCCAACACAGCTTGGTGCTTATCATGTTTTGGGCTCTAATATGATTATAATGAATAAACGGATCTTGGACATAATAAAATCAAAGAAGTCTCTGTTAGAATATAACGCGTATTTGTTCATGGTATTGTGTCATGAGTATTTACATAGCTTTGGCATAATAGATGAAAACCAAGTGAGAAGAATGACTTATCATCTATGTACGTCTTTGTTAGGTGAAACTCATCCTTCAACACAGATGGCTAGATACCAACCATGGAAAGTTTTTCCGGAACTACAATTATATCAATCAAGCACTGTTGGAAATAACTTTGAGATTATAAAAAACTTTGACAAAACCACACAGTCCTATATCCAATGATTTATTTTTTTATTAATATTGCGAATAAAACCAAAACGAGATATTCTGTAGTCTTGCCTTTTGTGTTATAGCATGGCTTAGAGGAAATGATAAACATTGTCCTCATCATTAGCTATTACTGAAAAACAATATTTCATATTCATTGATATATTATGCTATGATATGACCATAGTTAGTTTTTTTTAGTTATTGGTATAATTGGTTAAAATGTCTGTTTTTGATATTGAGAAAATGTGGCACTCACCCAATTTTATCTTTGGTAATAATGCATACAAACATCGTAATAAACGATAGTCATGGGAATCTCTTAATAGCGCTTGTAATAAAGTTATTTATTCTATTAATCAATAATAAAATTTAGTTTGGGAAATAGAGAAGATGCTTCTTATATAGAGAAAGCTAAAATAGATAATTCTGATTTAGAATTTATACAAATAAGATACACCGATCTTTTGGGAAAGTTTCTTGCAAAATATATAAAAACTGATGGGGCCCACATCCACGATATTTTCAGAAAAGGAATTGGATTGGATGGCTCATCCGTGAAAGGATTTGCAATGATCGACGATTCCGATATGGTGCTTTTCCCTGATAGAAAGACATTAAGAAGGATACCAATATCGGAATTCGAAATAAATACCGTAATAGCGGATGTTTATAATGGCTATAATCAAGGTAGGTCTTTCAAAGACCCTAGATATGTTTCCCAGAGGCTAGAAGACCATCTTGCAGTAAATCAAATAACTTGTCAGGTTGGGGCAGAAGTTGAATGTTTTGTTTTTGATGAAATAATATTTAATGTTGGCAATGGTAATACTGATGCCCGCAGTAACTTCAACAAGGGTTTTCCTATTTCTAAAGATGTAACTATACTATCTACAGAACAATATGGCATGGGAAAATACCCGATTCGTCAAAAGGCTGGTTATGATGTACCCGCATTTCAAGATTCGCTAATAGAGTTTAGATTCGAAGTTGCTACTATATTAAAAAAATATTATGAAATTGACGTTACCAATCTGAATCATGAAGTGGCCAGTGGTGGCCAGATGGAGATCAATTTCATGCATGACTACATAACAAAGTCTGCCGATAATGTTCAATTATATAAAGATGTAGTTAGAAACGTGGCAAAAAAACACAATAAGGTTGCAAACTTTATGCCCAAGCCCATATTCGATGA
>JBKJYK010000255.1:0-5763 GCA_046715515.1 Candidatus Nitrosocosmicus sp. | reverse complement strand
GTGTATGTATGACCATCCCTTTGGTCAGGGATAATTTTAACAAAGCGGTTTTTTTCGGAAATCCCAATTGCTTTTGGATTCTTAAAAACCTATACCCTTTGGTTCACACAACAAGGTTTTTTTTGACAATGTCTGTGGGTTTTTGGTATGGTTTATTCAGGTAGTGCAGAAGGGTTTTACTGCTGTAAGAATACCTAACTCTGTATCGTGTCAATAAAACATTTGAAGATATCGGATGAGGTGTTTTCACTAGGATTTAACATAAGCAGATCTTTTCATTCGGATTGATAGTGGCATAATAAATCCTTTTGTCTTGGTTTTTCAATTCTAACATTTCGGAATAGATCACTAGGAAAAATTAGATCTTAGAATACAATGTTATGTGCGCTTTTATTTGCGAGATACAATACACAACCAATGTTCGTTAGGCTATTTCTTAAATGTGGCTTAAAAGTCACTTTTGAGGCAATTCAATAAGCTGTAAATATTACTACAAACCTACATCGTCACTAATAATTATTAAATAAACAAATCAAATGTTTGTGTAATAGTAAAATTTAGTGCATTGGCATAGATAGCAATGATTGTCTTTATCTATTTTGGAAATGAATTTATGGGATATCTTCAAATGCCCACAGTTTCTACAAATATGATAGTTATTAGAGTTCATGTAATTAATCCTGTTATTGTTATAGGATGACCTATCAATTAACTTATTATGCCATGATTAACAAAACATGAGGCCACATTAGAAGATTATTTCTTCTTTGGATATGTTTTTGATTAATGTCGATTGGTTTTGTTAACATTCTCTGTTTTCTATTAATTTTTTACAGTGTCAACATTTTATTATGCCCTAAAATTTAATATCTATTTTATTTGGGTTTTCCATCAGGAAACTCCCAGTCCAATAAATACCCACATATATATGACTATCATAGTTTTCTTGTAAAATCAATCTGGCAGGGGTTTAGGATTTGGGTATTGATGAAAAAAGCATTTTATAACAAACGAAGTGTTTTTTTGGTGATCAGTTATTGCTCAGTTTCGGCACATTCATGTTCAATATCCAATATTGGTAGGTTGAATCTTTGGCATCCCAGCACATACGTACCTGTTGGACAGGCATTGATTCACAATACAATATTCCTCTTTCTTGCATAAAAAAAGCAAGTTTCTGCACTTTTTAATCTGTAACCTCACAACAGGGAACAACCATCATGATGAAGACAAATATAAAGCGCGGCATGTTTTGCCTTGAAACCCTTCTTCTTATTTGGGTATTGTAAGGATAACTCGGTAATCAGGGTTATGCCACATGGAATAAGAAATGACACTAGGGTCTCTTGTATTTATCAGTAGTTTAAATTATGCGCAATCTTTTTTTTCCAGATACGGTTCAATGAAAAAGCCCAAAGTATCAGCATAATGGCCATATAAGTCACAGGAAAAGAAAAGGCAATCTTAAAAGAATCATTGCCTGTGTCTTCCCAATTGGGATGGGTATTGATGTTATCCTGCTCCTCAAAGCTATATGGCTTGCCTGACAGAGGGTTGAGCAGGCTTTCAACGGGTGCGTATTGGTCTGTTAACAGAGGCACATCATCAGTTTCTATTTTAGATGGGTCCAAAAGATAATCCGCATATCTAACATCTTTTGCTGATGCGCTGTTTTCTTGCATTTGGGCAAGTTGTTCCTTTTCCAACCCATAGGGCATGCTATCCTGCAAATTGTTTTCACTTTTTATTGTCGCCAGGATGATGTTTTGGATACCCCAGGAATACTCTGTAGGAAAGACGTAAACTTTTGGAAATAAACCAAGCATGGTCTTTAAGTTTGCCCGATACAAATCAGATGTGTCTTGATTGCTATTTGGCGAGCCAATGTGATTGGATATTATCACCCCATCAGGTGCTAATTTATTGTGTAGCAGTTTGTAAAATTCCATAGTCATTAGATGAAAAGGAACATAGCTTTTAGAGAATGCATCCAGTATAATTATATCATATTTTCCTTGGTAATTTGTCAGAAATTCTCTGGCATCCTGAGTGAATACTCTAAGATTTGGATTTGTATAATTAACATAGAAATATTCTTTTGCCACCTCAATAACGATTGGATCAATTTCCACTACATCCACGGAAATGTTCGGATAGTTCTGGAGAAAATACTTGGGACCAGAGAATCCCCCGCCTCCGATAAACAAGACCTTTTTGGCATCGTCATTCAACACCATCCCAAGGGGAAAGAATTTAGTATAGTCCACCACCAGGTCGCTCGGGTTATCTTTATCCATTTCACTGTGAAGGTAGCCATTTAAGAAAAGGGCTCTGTTATCTATGGAGTTGTAATTATCAACTACATCCAAATGGCTGTATAGTGTCTCGGTTTCATGAATAAGTTTACCGGGGTAAAATTGCACTTTATGTAAATCTAGCGATACTATTTGGTTATCGTCAAGCAATAGTGAGAAGGAAATAACAATAATAATCGAGAAAGCAAGAATCTTTGGTATAATTCCCAATCCCAAGAGTGAAAAAGACAATAACAAAACGCCCAAACCATAAATGATGTAATTGATTTCGAAAATTGGAATTAGAATAAACACAGTAAGAAAAGTACCCGCAATGCTTCCAATTGTTGATACAGAATATAGATTCCCCGATATATTCCCTAGTCTATCAAGGGTTTTCGTTGCAAGCTTGATTGCATATGGCGAGATTATTCCAAGAAGAAACGTTGGAATTGCAAGAAGAATAAACGTTGCAACCAGCGAATTAAGATTGTTAGTGTTACCATCAGAAGGCATGTTGGGAATTATCGCGGAAGTGAAATCAATAACATGAGATGAAACGAATGGGATAAAGACAACATACAATCCGGATGAGAAAAGTATTGAGCAGAATTTCTCAAAATCAGGGTTTTTGTCTGCCAGTCTTCCTCCAATATGGTATCCCGCGCTTAGGCCTACCAAGATTACACCAATCAAACTGCCCCAAGTATAAATGGAACTTCCAAAAACTGGTGTCAGCAATCTACTGGCGGCAAACTCCAATGACATAGTCGCAAGACCGGCAATAAATACAAGAATAAGAAGAATAACATAGTAAGAGGATGTAGCAGTCTTAAAAAACAATACTTATTCACATATGCTAAGTAGTGGACTTAATTTATATGGTATAAATGCAAAAAATACAATGGAAAAATCATGGGCACGAAACCACATAAATAATACTCGGCTATGGTTTCATGTTCCGACAATACAACAATAACCTGTTAGCATTTTTCATTGCTGTTGATTTTGTTCGTAATAAAATATTTAATTTGGTAAATTATACTTAATTCAGAAATTTCACATGTTTTACTCAAACGTTAATTGTGAAATCTCAAAGCAAAGACACTATATTGTTGGGTCTGAAACGGAATCAAAAAACAAACAAACAAACAAAATTACCTTTAAAAATAAAGAGAATGGTAATGAGGACTATTGTTTTTCATAGCTAATAGACATCCCTATTGTACTAGTGCTGCTAAAGTCTATCGCATCTTTTGAATACTCATTACAGAGTGCTATCGTATTGATATTTGATAGGTTCTTTGGTTGATTGGTTACCAAATCTTTACCAATTATAGGGTTTTGAAGGGATATTTTGTATAATCCCTGCACGGTAGGTAACTGCTGTATCTTTGTCAAATCCACAGCTACCGCATTATTGTTATTGTTGGATCTGTGCAAATTCTGTAAGTCAAACGACCCCACTATCAACTTCAAGTCGCCATCATCTGGAATATTAAGCAATAGCGAACCCTTATCCATCTGGCATTGGTCAGAACCCAATTATTCTGATTCCTTTTGGAGCCAATTGGCCTTGCAAATTTAGGGTTTATATATTACCCCACATTCCGTGTTTAATTTTATTATATTTGACTGTAGTTCTCGTCGATCGTTGTTGTCGTTGTTGTCGTTGTGTTTGGAGCATTTATCAACTCTAAAAGAGATAAAGTCATTAGACTCGGAACCGTTTTCGTCTTTCACTATCAACTCTATGCCAACACCTCCTGCAGTTGAATACAATGTATTTCCAGTCTCTACGGCAGTTTTAACAGAATTACGGTTGACAATTCTTGGACTTGAATCTTCGTCATCCCAATTAAATTAAATGGTTTTAGGCTAGCCCTTCACCATGTTTGATTTACCACATCAAACTAAATCCGCACTATCCAAATATTGATAAAGCTAGATTACAAATTAAAAACGCGATAGGGCGGATTTACAGTATCTCTCTAGTTTCTCCATATTGATCATTTTTTGATGTTTCGCAAACGCGTTTGCTGAAAAAATTTACGAAAACCTAAATCAAATCTAACAGACTTATCACCATAAAGCCATTATCTTTTAGGTATTTCATCTCTGATTTGAATAGTTCAAAGCTTGTAGTGTAAAACCCGCTTGTTGTGTCAATATCATGGTATATTATAATAGGGATTGCACCTATATCATCACCGTTGTTGTATCTGCTTTGACTTTCAACCACATCGATGAATCGCTGTAACATTTGCTCATCATTGTATCCATAGCCCTCTCGCTCAGAGTCATGACTCCATCCAATTACAGAATATTTACCAAATGCATTATCACCTCCCAATGAGGAACAATCTATCTTATCGTCATGCATCGGTGAACTATTTAGGCCACATTTTAGAAACGCCAGAGGATCGTTACCAGTCCTTGCCATCTCATAATGTTTGGCGACCTCTTTTAGTATGGAAGGGTCATCTGACCCCCCATTTTTCGGATACGTGAACACTTTAACGTCCCTGACACCGTTATTCAATAGGCATTTTTTTGACTCACTGATTTCATGAATTACTACATCCATGGGTATGTCCTCAAGCTCTGTATGATTCATTGAATGAGAGGCCAAGTCATACCCATCTTTTTCCAGCCGCTGAATGTCATACCAATCCAAATGGTCACTCTTTGATACATTGTTGCATATGATGGAAAAGGTGGCAGGATAGCCATAGGTGTCAAGTATCTGTTTGGCATACAATATTTGGCCTTTCTTTCCATCATCAAACGTAATTATTGCCAATTTTTTATCACCGTTATTTAAGTCGGGTTTTGATTCGTTAGCCATTTTTATGGCACTGTCTGTTTGACCAAATGCAACCATGTAATTGATTCCACCAAATAGGTTGTCGACCATAATCATGCTAGACAGTATTGCAAATATCGCAACCCCTAAAAGCATGAGACCAGTAAAAAACATTGGTTTCGTAGTGGAAGAATGACTTATAAATATATCAAGAGCAACAAGTAAAACAGTATTCAAATTTTCTCTTTTGTAAAACAACCTACACGGACGAATATATTAGGCCGCCTTTGCTGTTTTAACCTAAGGACTCTCACTTCCGAATGTAGAAACGACAATGGATCTCCTTCTTCCCATTTTAGGGTGTTTTTTGCATTAACTCTATGGAACTTTAAATCTGCTACATTCTAAAGACCAAGCAGCTAAACATCATAAACAGAGACAATTTTGCCTGATTGTTATTTTTTTTCTGTCTTTTGATGATTGCTTTCTATATGGTATCCGTTTTACGATGGGACATTCGCACGATGAGTATTACATGTTTTTGTAGGCAATTATTAACACCTTTTTGCGACATATACCTGCGGTGATGGTATAACTTTGAATCCAAAACAAATCAAATTGATAGGGGCCAATTGAATTGTCACTGGCGGGTAAATAGTACAA
>JBKJYK010000254.1:0-13578 GCA_046715515.1 Candidatus Nitrosocosmicus sp. | reverse complement strand
ACCTACTTTAAAAACAACCAATAAAACAAATTTAGAACATCAAAGTTGAAATATCCATTAGTATTATAGCATATTACTGATATAGATTGGAAAACAGTGAATCACAACCATCAGGTGTAGAATCAATCACACCAAATCAAGGTGACAATAATCAAAGAGGAAGATTCCCTAGAAGGGGAGGAAATGACAGTGACAGTGGAAACGGAGGCGGAAGTTATAATAGATTTTTTAAACCGTCACCAGTCAATGCAGGAGAGGAACACGAAGTAAACATAGAATCCATGAGTAAAAGAGGGGATGCCGGTGTAGGAAGGATTCAAGGATTAGTAATTTTTGTCCCAAACACAAAAGTGGGAGACAAAGTAAAGGTAAAAGTAACACGTGTTGGAAGAGGTTATGCAACAGCTGAGTTGGTAGAAGGCAAAACAGAAGAATAACCACTAATTAAAACTTTATAGTTTTTTTCATGAATTTTCTTTATTATTTATTACCATTTATATTAAATTGACCAACTCCACAACAGCAGCAGCAATCACGCATGTAATGCAATTACCCAGGAAGGTAATAATCGGTGAAAGGATATTAAATGATACAAGTCAACTAATAAAGGAAAATACAACAAAAAACCACAAAATTGCCTTAATAACTGGAAAAAACGTCAAAAGCAAAATAGTTGGTACAATAGAGGAAAACTTTTTTGAAAACAACATTAATTTTCAATGGTTCATAGCAGGTGAAGCGTCCTTTGAAAGTGCAGGCAAAATAGAAAACGAACTGAAACAAGACAAAATTGAAGTGGTAATTGGAATAGGCGGTGGAAGGTGCATAGACATAGGAAAAATGGCGGCCAATAACTTAAAAAAGCCGTTTATCAGCATTCCAACGTCTGCTTCACATGATGGAATTTCCAGTCCATTTGTATCCTTAAGAGGAAGCGACAAACCATACTCCATCAAGGTAGAAACACCTGTTGAGATAATAGCCGACCTGCACGTAATATCCAACGCACCAGGCAAACTAATAGCAAGTGGATGTGGAGATCTAATAGCAAAGATAACAGCCATAAAAGATTGGGAGATTTCAAGGGACGACACCAATGAATATTTTGGAGACTATGCAGCCAATCTGTCGTCTTTAAGTGCCAAGATGATGCTAGACATGTCAAAGCATATTGACAATAAACAAATTGACACGAAAATATCAAGGACAATAGTAAGGTTTGATAAGTTCAGGAGTTGCAGCTGGAATTGCCGGAAGCAGCAGACCCTGTTCTGGCTCAGAGCACCTTTTCAGTCATGCTTTGGAGTATATCTCAAATGGCAAATGCGGGCTGCATGGAGAAAGGGTAGGAATTGGAACAATAATAATGGCCAAACTGCATAAACTAAACTGGATAGAGATAAAAAATGCCCTTAGAGTTTTTGGGGCACCGACCACGGCTAAAGAGATTAGGGTGGATAAAGACGAAATAATCGAAGCATTCACCATTGCAAAGAGCATAAGACCCGAAAGGTATACCATCCTAAATAGAGTTGACCTAAATAAAAATCAAATTCAGGACTTGATAGAGGAAGTAGGTATCATCTAACAAAAAAAACTACCAGGACCCAAATTAGTAACAGTATTTTGGACTTCTAAAATCGAGTCTTTGTCCGCAGAGTTTCAAACAAAAATAAAATAAAATGGGAAGAAAGCAGATGTAGTAGACTTCTAATTGTTCTTTTTAGCATCCATATCGGCTATAACGGGTATGGAGGAGGAGGAGGAGGAGGAAGAATGTTCATCATTGCTTTTGCCATCGGAACTTACTACCTTTTGTTTTGAATCTTCAACAGTGGTGGTTGAATTTCCAGTTTTGTCCTCAACATTGGCAGGGGCATCAGAACTTTTTGAAATATTGGCAGCACTGGAGTTTGGATATTTCTCTATAAACCTAATGTTCTGAAAAGATGGGATAAACTTAAAGATATCACCTGCAATTCCCCTCTTTATTATTTGGAGTCCATCTAAAAGATAGATTTTCTCAGGAAGGTCAATTTCCAGTTCCGAGTCTTTTATCTCATAATGCACATCTGCCGGATCGATAGGGAGCCTGCGTCTAACCAGATTAGCAATTTTCTCATCGTCTTTTTCTATTTTTGTTACAATGTTTGCGTCATATATCAAAGTTTTACCAGCATATTTATGATTAAAGTCCACCTGGACACGCCCTGAGCCAATAAAACGAACAATTCCCATTCTCTCGTCCAATTCTATAACATCGCCAATTCCAATCTCGTTAGCTTTTTCCCCTAGTTTACGCAATGGAATCATTCTTACTTTGGAGGGGTCTCTGTCTCCAAACGCTTTGTCTGGAGGTATCTCAATATTCAATGGCTCACCCATATTGGCGTTAAGCAAAGCATCATCCAACCCCTTTAATACCCAGCCTTCACCTACACCCAATAACCGAGGTTCATATTTTCGGGATGGATCAAAACCCTCAGAATTTTTTACGTCATTTTCTCTAGTTGTTTCAAAAACCTCATCAGTATCTTTAATCTTAGCAGTATAATCTAACAGAATAAGTGAACCCTTCTCTAACGTCATGAAAATCGCTGTAAAGTTTCCATATATTAAGTTTGACAAAAAAGGATTTATACACCATAATATGTTCTTCGACATCATTGCGCAGAATGCCAAAAAAAAAGAAATAAGTTTAAAATCCATGTCATAATTCAGATTTATATTTACAAATAAACAAAACAAAAATCCATATCCAAAAAGGGTTTACAAATCCCAATTTATCAAGGCATATCAAAAAAAGATAAAGATTTAGTTAAATGGTGGCCAAAACAATTAATGATGCATTTAACTTAATTTTTCCACAGCTTTGTTTATAGAATCAGACGGAACATCAATGCCAAGCATCCTTAAAGCAGATTCGACCGATGAAAGGGTTCTTACCACATGATATTTATTTACCTCACCCATGGAACCTATTCTGAATACCTTGCCTTTTAAATTGCCAAAGCCACCCGCCACCAACACCTTAAACTCATTTGACAGTAAATCCCTGAACTTTTTGTCTTCTATGCCGGGCAAATAATTAACCGCTATTACAACATTGCTTCTGGCATCAGGTTTAGCAAAAGGAGACAGGCCCATTGAGCCTAACCCAGTGTAAAAGGCATCAGCACATTGTCTATGCCTTTCTATACGCCTATCAAGTCCTTCTTCAAGAATCATATCAAGGGCCTCGTCATAGGCATAACAAAGAGGCAACGCCGGGGTAAATGGAGTTTCGAAATGCTCCTGATAGTATTTGAAATATCTTTTTAGGTTAAAATACAATATGGGGGATGAGTTATCCTGGATGTATTTTTTGGCTTTTTGGCTTATAGATATTGGCGAAACACCCGGAGGTGCAGCTATAGCTTTTTGGGATGCGGTAATACATATATCGATATTCCACTTATCTGTAGGCAATTCATCCCCACCCAATATAGAAACGGAATCAGCAATATAGAAACAGCCCTTATTTGCGCACAGGTCACCAAGCTTATCCATATAGCGAATTGTTGTTCCAGTGGATGTTTCGTTATAGACGGCATAAAGCGCCTTAATGTCATGGTGCTCATCAAATGCCTGCTCAAACCTTTCATAAGGGGGGTTTTCACCAAATTGCGATTCAATTCTAATTGATTGTCCACCCCAGCTATCAATCAGATCGGCCAATCTTGTGCTAAACTCACCATTAACTGGAATTACAACCTTATCGCCTTTTTTTATCAGGTTAACTACAGAAGCTTCTACTGCACCAGTACCTGATGCAGACAACAACACAATATCACTTTCCGTTTGGAACAGTTTTTGGGTTTTTTCGATTATGGACTTGTAAAGGGTTCTAAAATCCTCACTCCTATGGTTTATAATTGGAGCCAACATCGCATTCATAACCCTGTTTGGAACATTTGTGGGACCAGGTAACATAACTAGGTATTCCATAACAACTTTCAAGTTAACAGCAGATTTAGCCGTTATTTATAAGTAATCAGAAAACTACAACAACTACAACAACTATAATAATAATAATATTCACTTGTGTAGGAAGAGAAAAAGCATTGTTGCATAACAACCGAAGAGCAAAACTATCAGAACTGTTGAACAAAAGGGAAGAAAAATCAAGAAGGCCCGAGAGGAAAACAACAACACTGTTATTTAGGCCAGAAAACATTTTTTACTTAACAAATTTTTGGGGTGAGGGAATCGCAATATTGCCTGAAGATGACTCGCAAATAAAACTTGTAGTTCCAAAACTAGAGCACACCAGGGCAACAAACACATCAAGGGAATGCGACATAGTATCATCAGAGAGGGGGACAACCCTAATCAACACAATGATAAACACAATTAGAGACAATGATATTGTATTTTCCGATAGTGATGACTTTGACACCATAAAAAAAATCCAAAAAAAAATGGGAAATGAAAACACAGTCATTGATAACAACATACTATACAATTTAAGAGAAGTAAAAGACACTGAGGAAATTGACAACATCAACAATGCATCAAAAATAATAGACAAGCTATTTGAAATTGCAACAAGAGAAATAAAGGAAAATACAACTGAGGAGCAGATTCAAGCCACACTAGTCTATGAAGCAATGAGGCTAGGTGCAAGGTTCCCATCATACCAATACACAACCAACCCCCTAATCATTGCAAGTGGCCCTAACGGTTCATTTCCCCATTCTGAAACATCAAATAAAAAAATCAAGCCTGGAGAACTAATAGTGATAGACTTGACTTTAAGTTTTAACCACTATGTTTCGGATGCCACAAGAACCTTTGGCTTGGGCAAAATTACAGAGGAGATGGAGAAAGTGTATGAAACCGTAAAAACCTCTCAGGAAAAAGGCATAGAACACATAAACAACACATCAGATTTTGCAGACATAGACGCATGCTGTAGAAATGAAATAACAAAGGCCAATTGGGGTGATTGCTTTATACATTCAACAGGTCACGGAATCGGGCTTGAGGTCCATGAGCCGCCATGGATAAGACCAAACTTTAAAAGCAATATAAGGGAAAACATGGCAATAACCATAGAGCCTGGAATATACATTGAAAACAAAATGGGTGTTAGAATCGAAGACAGTTTACTGATAACAAAAAAAACAAACTCAAATGATAACGATGATGGTGGTAGAGGTGGATTTGGTTTTGTGAACTTTCACTCATTCAGCAAAGACCTCATATTACTGTAATAAAAAAGGAAGACAAAAACATATCGAGCACGACAACAAAAAAAAATAAAAAACTATATTACCAATCCACAAACATACCAAGTACAGTGGGGATGAGGTATTTAGCTGCTCCAGTCTGAGTTATTACAATGATGACCTCGCGACGAACTGACCCATAATGATCATCATCACTACTGCATAATCTTGCCCAAAACCAAATGAAGTTATAAATACAATAATCAAAGTATAAGGGTATAGCATGGAACTAGTTTATGATTATCCATTATATAGGCCCCCCTCTGAAGCGAATTCTTTAATCTTTCAAATAACTTTGGGATGCTCCTTTAACGAATGTTCGTTTTGCAACATGTACAGAACAAAGGAATATTTCGAAAGGCCCATTGAAGAGATAAAAACAGAAATAGAGGCAATGTCAAAGTTACAGCCAAACGCAACCAGAATTTTTTTGGCAGATGGAGACGCATTAAACGTAAAAACAGAGAATTTGATTGACATACTATCCCACATAAAAAGAAGCTTTAAGTATTTGGAAAGGATTTCCTGCTACTCCATGCCTAAAAACCTATTGCAGAAAACAGATGACGAACTGTCGTCCTTAAGGGAATCCGGCCTGGATATGGTATACCTAGGCATAGAAAGTGGCAACAACACCGTACTAAAAAAGGTAACAAAGGGCGCCACAAGTGAAACGATAATAAGCAGCTGTAAAAAGGCAAAGAAAAATGGCTTTATTCTCTCATGCATGATAATATTGGGTCTAGGCGGAAAAAAATACTCCAATTCTCACGCTATCGACACCTCAAACGTAATCAGCAAAATTGAGCCAAACTACCTTGGGGCACTTACATTATACATGGAACCCAACATAGAGCAAGAATTTTATGCAAAGTTTAAAGAACCTTTTCAGCCATTGGAGGATTTAGAAATACTAAGCGAAATGGAAACTTTGATTTCAAACATAGACGTTAAAGAGCAGGTTGTCTTTAGGGCCAACCACGCTTCCAACGTTTACTCAATAGGTGGAACCCTACCACAAGACAAGGACAAACTACTCGAAAAGATCAAGTACTTGAAGGGCCATCCGGAAAACTTAAAGCCAAAAATCCTAAGGAGATTTTGACATTCAGACACCCATTTTCGGACAGAAAAAAAAGGTTTTCTTGGTAAAGTAGACTAAACTAAAAAATATTATTTATTTATTTCCATCAGCGATTATTTGAAAAAATTCATTATCGTATCCAAAGGACCACTAGCTTCTTTTGTAGTACCATTTTGTATTGCATTGGGATCCGTAGTTGAGGTGGTGGTATTATCACCTGTGGCCGATAGAGATGAACTTGTGTTCCCGGCTGTTGTTAAGTTAGATGCTGAAAATGATGTTGATGTAAGGTTGTCTGTTCCTTGAGAGGCAGATGATGTTAGGTTCTCCTGAGCAAATGAACCATCAGTGGCACCCATCACCATAGAAAAGAGGCCAACTAATGCAAACATTGCTAATATATGTTTATTAAAAGTCATCACAAGTAATAGTACAAAGGTTGTTTTTAAGATTTACATACGATTTTTTACATTTTGGGTATTTTTTATAAGAAGTATTTCATTTTATTTCCAGTAATGTTAATAATGCAAAAAAGATCCGGTTTAAAAAAAATTTGAAAAGGTGTCATAGTATTTTAATGGACATTAATTTCACCAGGCATAAAGAACTGCACAACTATGCTTATGATATACAGAGCCAGCAAGAACATACCCACTCGAATCCCTATTGTCCTTCTGAACAAAGGGATTAAAGCTATTAAAGTGATGGAGGTAGCCAACATCATCTGAAACCACAACATAGGGCTGTTTACGATTACAGTATAAAATCCTCCATGGTACATTGCGGCAAATATTGCTACACCAAGCAAAAGAGAGTTGTTTAACACTTTTGAGCCCAAAACATTTGCTATAGCAATTGACGCACCAGCGGCACCCTTTCTTGCCAAAATCATCATCGAGATTTTTTCGGGCATCTCCCCTGCGATTGGGCTGATGATAACGGCCAAAACAATTGTGGAAATCCCAACATCTACTGAAAATGATTGCAATGATGAAATAAATGGACTAGCACCGAAAACTATACCCAAAGTACCAATTAAAAAGGCCAATGCAGCTTTTGTCATTTCAGACCTGCCAACCACAGGATGGCGTTCAGAAGAAACATAGGAGGTAGAGGGAGGTGTACTGGCAGTATCAGCCAGATTAGCAGGGGTAACAGGAGCAGACGTATCTGCGACTACATTAAGCTTATTTGCTCGGTTTTCTCTTTTCATCTCAATTAATGCGGTCAAGATATAGCCAATAAACATGCCAACAAAAATAATACCGTCTATAAAGTTATAGCCATCAAGTAACAAAATTGCACTTATTATTGCCGAAACCAAAAGAAATATTTTGTCTAACTTGAATGTGCTTACATCCAACTGTTTTAACGGAGCTTTTGAAAGTCTTGTGGTGGCGATTATGAGCATTAATGCTAATCCAAGCGTCATCATTAAAATATTGCTTCCCAGACCCGCACCAATAGCAACTTCATAGAGACCAACAGATGACGCATAGACAACAATAGCAATTTCCGGAAGAGTGGTTGCAACACTTAACAAAGTTCTTCCAACAAACTTTGCCCCAAATTTAACAGAAAGATGTTCAGCACCATATGCCAATACCCAGCTAGCAAGGCTTAATTCTCCAAGCCAAAATAACATTGTCAAAAGATTTTCGATATTCAAAAACTAGTATGTCTAAATCGTTTCAAAATATAAATTTATAACTTGCACCATTAACCACAATATTTTCAATGTTATCTAAAAAGCAACATAATACACCAATAGGGGAAAAAAAAGGCATTGGATATCTTATGCGTAAAGGAATACATAGATGACCTTCGTGTATTTTGCCAGCAGTAATGAAAATAAGTTTTTAGAGATACAAAGCCTTTTTGAAAATCCATATAAGGAAAATAAGGAAAATCTTGAAATCCGCTTTTCAAACCTTGCAATCAAAGAGATACAGTCAGAGTCAATACTAGAGGTTGCAGAAGATAAAGCTAAAAAGGCCTTCAATGTCATTAAAAAACCTGTTATTGTAGAGGATGATGGATTATTCATAAATGAGTTAAACGGATTTCCAGGGATATACGCATCTTTTGTGTTTAAGACCATAGGGAATAAGGGGATCCTGAATTTACTCGGAAGCAATAAAAACAGGAGGGCGCATTTTTTGTCTGTTTTTTCTTTTTTTGACGGAAAAACCATTGAAACATTTAATGGCCAAACTGCTGGTCATATAACTACAGAGATTATCCCTAAAGGTTGGGGATTTGATCCGATTTTTAAACCCGAAAACGAAGTTACTACATACGGAGAACTAAACATTCTAAGGAAAAACGAAATATCACACAGATCAAAAGCATTTAAGCAATTTTTAAAGTGGCACAAACTAAAATACAATCATCAAAGTTAAGAAGCAGACAACATAGAAAATGAGTAGATAAAGGACCGGTTTTGTTAGTAATCAGGATTATAGCACATAGTTTTCAACCCAGCGGGACACAGGGCGTTTAGTATTTTGCAACACAACTATTCTAGAGATTACACTCTCATCCATTGTCATATATCCCAAAAGGTATTTGTTGATGCCTTGAGAAAAGTTTCTGACTTCATCCATCTCCAGCATGTTGGAGGCCTCCAATCTGTTAATAGACATTCCAATATGCATGTATGATTTTAACTCGATAAAATGAGGCGAGCCTTTCTCCATCAAACTTGCAAACTCTGAATAGTGTTTTTCATCATCATTGAAGTTGCGTATAAGGGTTACACGCAGAACAGTTCTTGTTTTCGCAGTTGAAATAAACTCCAGGCTTTTTAGATACCGCTCCCAAGCGTCTTTGTGCCTTGGGCCGTTTATTTTGTAAAACATGTTCTTGTTGGAGGCGTTTGTCGATAGGTAAATTTGGGTTGGCAGGGCATCCTCCTCCTGAAGCCTATACAGCATATCCGGTTCCTGCCCATTAGTTACCAGGAAAATAGATTTTGTCGCCTTTAGTTTATTAAGGTATTTTATGAGTTCAGGCAGTTTAGGGTACATCGTGGGTTCCCCAGAAAGGGAAATGGCATAGTGTTCTGGAAAGAGAGACTCATCCAGTTTAGCAGCATTGGCATTCTTTTTGCCATAAAAACCAGATATCAGCTTTCTCCGCTCTTCCAAAAGACTGTGGACGATAAGTTCAGGACCATCAACTAGGTGAGCAGGCATTTCCAAGGTATCATAGAATTCGGTGGGCCTCCAGCAATAGATACACCTGTTTTCACAATTCATCGCACAGGGGGTCATTTCCATGCACCGGTGGGTTGAAATGCCATAAAATTTGTGTTTGTAGCAAGTTGCATCATCTGAAAAGGATTTCTTTGTCCAGTGACACAACTCAACAGCAGAGTGATTAAAGACTCCATACTTTGCTTTGTTTAGTTTTTTTTTAATAGAAGGAGTGATCTGAATCAGGTTGTCATCAGCGGACATCTCATGGGAATATACCTCACCAGAACAGCTCATTTCATTTATGATCACAGATACAAATATAAGTTTTATAAAATGAGGAAATTTTTATTAAAACCTTAATCCAAATCTAAAACCAAAACATATAAACACACTTATAAGCAATTTCAACCAACTTTAAAACAATTATATATTAATGTGAAATATTTAATTTTAAAATTGTGGCCTTCGTAGTATAGCCTGGTTAGTATAGGCGGCTGTGGACGCCATGCTTATTGGCGGTTGAAACCGCTTGAGGGGGGTTCAAATCCCCCCGAAGGCCTTTAAACAAACACGCCATCAAAATAATTACCTTACTTTGATAGTAGAATATTATAGAAAAATGTTATTATATTATAAAGTATAATGGTCTAACATTATTGATCATTTTGAATCAAAAATTAGTATTAATAAGTATCATAGCAATCATAGCAGCATTTGCTGTTATAGCAATGGTAGTAGGAGTGCAAAGTGTTAACGCACCCAATGTGGATTGTTCTTATAATAATAGTTTTATAAATTTAAACTCCTGTAACATTAATGTATGTGATAATGCAAGTATAATAGGACAAAGAGTCAACCAATATTGTGACTAATAATAGATAGTATCCAAAAACTAAAACTTTTTAAATTATAGTACCAACGTATTGGTTACCTTTTACAAATCATAAGAGGATAATTTTCTGAAAAGAGACCACCTCTACAGTTATAATAGTTATAGTCTCTTTTCGTCAACGATCCATCTTATTATTGGTAAATATGTTTAGCATTATTGATCCTTAAAACAAAAAGACATTTTGCGTATAGTTTTATAAATGCTAACCAACTATTTTAAATAAGAAAAATAATGATATAAAGCACATACTAAAAAGATTGAACTTTAATTTATGTCATATCCACATATAAATACAACAGAAATACAACAACTAAGTAAAAGGAAAAAAATAATATAAAGTTATACCACAAATTCTTTTATTCAAGAATACAACAAATATTTGTAAAAGGTCAATAATAACGTTACAGGTTAGTTACTATTTTGATTGAACATTATTCTACGAAACCCTTTAGACCTTTTTATATATTTGTTGGATAATGGAATAAACATACAAGCCGGGTAACCACACATTTAACTTTAAATCCAAAAATGCATTCACATCATGAAAAAAATATCAAGTTTGCAATAATGACTTTTGTAGCTACCGTAATAATATTTTTATTGTTCTTATTAATTAAAAAAATACGTTTATGATTAATTTTAGAAATATAAAAAGTAAAAAGATGTAACTAAAAATATGTGGTTATTAGTAGTAATCATAAAATCACTAATATTATGATTCAAATTTGAAGATCTATTCTTAATAAATCCAAATTAAATATTTAAGTAGAAAGTAATTTGATATAATTATAGTGGATCAAGTGGTACATTGTCAACTGCGTATTGTTAAACCACTAAACCTATTTTCCATTCTTTCCAAAAGTGACAATCTTCTTATGTTTTATGTTGCAAAAGACGGCCTAAAGACCAACTCAAATAAATTGCATAATGATATCCCTACAAAAAAAAGATATTACAAGGCATTAAAGCAATTAAAAGACTCAGGATTAATAGAAAAATCTTCAGAATACAGAGGTACTTATTTTCACACCACCTATGGGTCTATTGTATACCAGAAAGAAATTATTGAAATGACAGAATATGCAAATAATATAGAAAAAATAAAAACGATTGATGTTTTGAAGAAGTCAGGCAAATATACTGAAAAAGTTATTCAAAAATTAATTCAAGATGTAATTGTTAAAGATATTACCACAGACGACAAAAGTATTTCAAATCCTTCCACATCCTTACCCTTTACTTCTGAATATATCACATCATATGAAGAATTAATGTCGTCACTGTCTAAAAAGATAGGCGAATGCCAAAGTGAGCTGCTAATTGCAACAAGATTAGCCTCAGAAAAAATGATCAATGAAATAAGCCTTAAAGCCAAAGTTGGAGTAAAGGTAAAGATATTAGCAGACACAAAACTTGTTCAAGGATACATTAAATCCCAAATAAGTTCTTTGGAATCGAATAATGAAAAAGATAACTATGGAAAATTCAAAACAGCCTATGATAACAATGAAAGTGAACGCATCAAAGTAGTAGAAAACCCATGGTATCCCAATCCTGAAGGAATTGATAGAAAGGTATGCGACATTCCATTTGGCATTATAGTCGTAGATGGAAATGAGGCTGGAGTAGAACTAATTAACCGCAACAACAGTCAAAACTTCTTTGCAGGTATTCTAATCAAGGATGAAAAATTTGCTACTATTATCAAAGACCTTTTTAACAAAATATGGGATAGTGTCCCTAACAATGATGGTCTTTCTAACAGTCACAACATGACTAACAATATTGTAGCAGACACTGAAACTAAATACCCTATGGAATAAAATTCTTGGCACTAACTTTATTATTTTGCACGGAAATAGATGAATTGCACACCATAAATAATGTTAAAACATTGAATTATGATATGACGAACCAAAGCACAATAATTTGCTTTTTAAAAAACATGTCTACCTTTACTACATCATATGTTGTTATACAACACGACCTAAATCTAAAAAATAAAAGAGATTAAAATTCAACAAACATCGATTCACCGATGAAGATAAAAGTTGTTGTTTGGCACAATTACTTTGACTAACTTTACGAAGGCTTTTTTTGTCAAAAGAACTCAAAATTAGATAATATTCCCCAACCTATTCACCATTTTGGCGGTTTAATTACTAGGTAGATTATTACTCCAATACCATTTTTTTCCAATCTTCTCTTGGTTTCAGATGCCTATGCATTAACTTGCCTGCATTTGTAACCACTTTTGTGGTATCAACATTATTGCCATCATCCATCAATTCAACTAATTCTTCCTCATTTGAAACGGCATAGCTGTTATACCCTTCTTTAAAACCATAATATTTCTTATCCACAGTCTCAATCCATTTTCTGTTCAAAACAATTACTGAGTTGTTGTATATTGCTTCCAAAAAGATGTATTGTGTCCCATCGCCATCATGGGGTATTTCAGACAGGTCAATCATAAATTTTGATTTGTTTAAGATGGTTGAAACTTTTATGAAAGACTTGTCAAATATTCCTTGATAGTATCTATCAAAATCCAGTCTTTTTAAACTGTAATTTACATATGAAGGATTCAACATTCCATAGATTTTGATATGGTTTTCTTTATCTTCTTGTTTGCCCTCAATATAGTATCGATATTTTTGTGAGGTTCTATCATTGATATGAAAATAGCCTCTGTTTTGCAAGCATGGTAACGGTTTTCTTCTTCTCCTATAGCATTATTGACGGATTTTTTGTATGGGTAGAAAGGAGGGTACAGAAATTTTGCCTTTATGTCATATTTTCTTTTCAGATAGTCCCGCATTGTCTTTCGTATCACTATTATGTTCCATTTCCTGAGATAGCCCTCATTTTCTTTAAATATCTCACCCGGGTCATGAACTACAATAATTATGTCTTTGCTATTTAGCCTGTCAAGAAGATAGAAATTTTTATACATGTCTGTAATAAACATTTTTTTTACTGTAGAGAGAAACTCAATGGGTTTTCTTTGGTACTGTATACCATAACCAAAATCCCCAAAGTCTTTGTTAAACGCTTTTGTTAGACAAAACATATTTTCTTTGTTTATGATGTGAAGGGGATGTGTAGTAAAAGTAGTGCATCCACCATATC
>JBKJYK010000253.1:0-7964 GCA_046715515.1 Candidatus Nitrosocosmicus sp. | reverse complement strand
GTGTATTCCCCTTTATTTGAAAGTAATTTAACACTATCACCAATTTTAACATTATATTTATTTAATAATTGTTGAGACTTACTAATGTAATCATCTTTTTCACCATTAGAATTTAAATCCGTTGTAGACCCCTTTTTCAATCACAGAAATATAATAATGCCATAAAATATATATTTAGATATTTTAATTTGGTTTTACCAGTACTTTTCCGACCATCCAGGGATGAAACAAACAGCTATATTCGTAAAGACCGGGTTTATTGAAAACCATTGTAAAAAAATTACTGAAAGAATAATCAAAATTTTGTCGTTTATCCAATGAAAGTAAAGGTCCCGAATTAACAAATTTTTCATCACCCTGAAAAACATATGTAGGATCCATTTCTAAATTCAATACCTTTTTATCGTTTGTAATAATTGTAGGATTCAAAGCTCGAGAATTTAGCAGCATTACTATCTTTGTGCCATTTTTGGTTGTTTTTTCCAATGGCTCACCAAGGTTATTTATCACTGGTACAAATGTTGTATTATTCTGTACATAAAAAGGAGTACCGATTTTTTCTATATTGTCAAGACCCGCCATAAATGTAACGGTATGAGGAAGTGGCACATCTAATCCATTATGCCATGTGATGCTATCACCCTTGATAATTTCAACCCTTGAGGGATAATATTGATTAAAAGAAACAGAAGAATTGCCTTGGCCTACATTAACAACAAAGTTATTAGATTCCAGTGGCAAGGTAGAGTTTCGAATGTTACCCAAATTTAATAAATTTGTAGAAACTTCTGAAAGATTGGCAGACGATAAATTAATTGTTCCGTTAACTGATTGTAATAGAATACAGTTATAGGCAGCTATAAAAAAAATAAAAAAAAATACGGATAGAGTTTGAGGTAATATCACAGATATGTTCGAATAAGATAAAAGTCTAAAATAATATATTGTTTTTTATACAGATATATGAGAATATCAAACAAGCATAATAATTTATATCCCATATAAAAAACTACATTATTGATTATTTGAAACTATAGATAAAGAAAATTAATGGTTAGAGTTCTTCAGGAAGTGATTTTGATTCTATTAATTCTTGAATTTCTTCATTCATCTTTAAAAACCTGATACCTTTTTCGGTAGTCCTATACTTTCCACCTTCTTCTAATTCTAGCAAATTGTTCTCTAAAAGCATAGGCAAATATTCTTTAATTTGAGCATAAGACAAAAATGCTTTATACATAATTTTTGTTTTAGATGCACTTCCATTAGCTGCATATAATATATTGGATATTATCTCAGGCCTATTGCGATATTTCATATGTAAATTATATAAGAAAGTAATATATAACTTATATTATGCATTTTACTATAATAATATACCCCTTATTTTAATAAGTCTTTCCATTTAAACAAAAGTCCATTAAATTAATAATGGTTTTTATTAACTATTTATATATTGCAGAATAAAGAAAGTATTAATTATAATGAATATGATGCAATAATTTTTGACATAGATGGAGTATTAATTGATGTAATCAATTCCTATAATCAAACAATAATAAAAACAACTCAGCGCATTTTGGATTTTATTTTTAAAATTAAGATGAATTTAACCCACATTCCAATAGAGAAACTAATTTCCAAATTTAGGCATACGGGCGGATTTAATAATGATATTGATACCACATATTCAATTATTCTAGCTATTGTTTATTGCAAAAAAATGAATAAATGCAATAGTTCTGAGATCTTTAATTTTTTTTTGAATTTATTAGAAAAAATAGATGATAAAGGAATACTTTCTGTTGAAAATGAATTAGAGAAATTAGGGGAAATCGGTGATATCAAAAATAAATTAGGATATCCTAAAGAGGGTAACATAGTTTCAACAGTTTTTAACGAAATTTTCTATGGAAAAGACCTTTATATGAAGCAATTTAAAAAAACTCCAAAATATTATTTTGGCAAACCATTAATAAACAATGATAAAATAATAATTAAAGAAAAAACAATACAAGACCTTTCAAAAGAATTCAATGGAAAACTAACTTTGATTTCTGGGAGAAGCAGGGTAGCATCATATTTTACTTTAAATAATCTTTTAAATTATTTTATAAAAAATGCATGTATTTTTTTAGAAGATGAAAAAAGAGAATACGCAAAACCTAGTACGTATGCAATACATAAAGTTTTTAATCAATTAAAATTAAAAAATGCTATTTATGTTGGCGACTCCATAGAAGACTTTCTAATGGTTGAAAGATCTAGAGATGAAAACAATGGAGCTAAAATTATTTTTTGTGGGGTATATGGAACAAATGCAAATTCATCAAAGGATTTAAAGAGGTTGTTTGAGTTAAAAGGGGCAGACATTATTGTTGAAAATGTAAACGACATACCAAATATATTAAATAATACAAAAAAAATAAAACCTAGTATTGGTTAGGGAGGGTCAAGAACGTATAGCCCATCTTGAAAGGAGAACAACAGAGGCATCAATAAAAGTAGAGGTTAACCTAGATGGATCAGGGAAATCAAATATAAAAACAAATACCCCATTTTTAGATCACATTATAAATTCCTTTGCAAGATATAGTGATATCGACATTAATTTGGTGTCTAATAGTGAAGACCAAATAAACCATCACTTAATTGAAGATATTGGAATTGTTTTAGGTCAAACAATAGATAAAGCACTTGGAGAAAGAAAAAAAATATCTCGATTTGGCTATTCGTTAATTCCAATGGACGAATCTATTTCAAAAGTTGCAGTAGATCTAATAAAAAGACCATATTATCACCTAGACTTAAAATTAGAAAGAGAATTAATTGAGAACATTTCAAAGGAAGATATAATACATTTTTTTCAATCATTTGTATCAAATTTAAATTGTTGTGTCCATATTGTCGTAGAATATGGGATAAACGATCATCATAAAATCGAAGCTACCATGAAAGCTTTTGCATTAGCATTAAAAATAGCTATGAAAATAAACCCCAATAATGAAGATAAACCTTCTACCAAAGGAATGATGTAAAAAGATATGGTTAGAATAGCCATATTTGACTATGGTGCTGGCAACATCTTTAGTTTGGAATCATCACTAAAAAGAAACGGCGCAAATGTCTTGATAATAGATGACTTTAACGATGTAATGGAGAATTTTGATGGATTAGTTCTACCAGGAGTTGGAAATTTTGATCCTGCATTATTATCAGTAAACAAATGTAAAAAAAAGTTTTTAAATTGTATAGAAAAAAACATTCCAATATTGGGAATATGTTTGGGCATGGAAATGTTATTTGAAAAAAGTGAAGAAGGAAATCTTGAAGGTCTGAAAATTATTAAAGGAGAGGTTGTATCACTACCAAAATCTCTGATAAAAATACCTCACATTGGGTGGAATAATTTAGAAATAGTCAAGGAAAAAAGTAAACTGTTTGAAGGAATACCAAATAATTCATGGGTTTACTTTGTTCATTCATATTATACAGTGCCTGAAGAAACAAACATAATAACAGCAAGATCAAATTACGGAATATCAATTCCCGCATGTATTGAAAAAAACAATATTTTTTGTACTCAATTTCATCCAGAAAAATCAAGCGAAATTGGTGAAAGAATGATGAAAAACTTTATCAAAATTTGCACCCAGTCAAAATGAAAAGTATTGCTGCGATTGACTTAATTGATAATCAAGTAGTGAGATTAGTCAAAGGTAAGTTAGAAGACAAAACTGTTTATAGCAATGATCCTATAGAAACTGCAAAAAAATGGGAATCAGAAGGAGCAGAAGGACTACATCTAGTTGATCTTGACGCTGCTTTAAATACCGGAAAAAACAATACTGACTTAATTTTAAAGATTATTGAGGCAGTGAACATTCCTATCCAAATTGCAGGAGGGATAAGAACAATAAATACAGTAAATAAATTTCTAGAGAAAAAGAAATTAATCAATGTAGTATTAGGAACAATGGCATTTAAAGAACCAGAGATTATAAAAAAAATGACCAGAAAAAAACTTTGTCGTATAATAATCGCTGTTGATCATTATAACGAAGATATAATGATATCAGGATGGAAAGAATTCTCAGGTATGAAACTTTTTGATGCAGTTAAATTATATCAAGAAGTAGGTATTAATAATTTCTTATTAACAAATATTAACAAAGACGGTACTTTAGAGGGGCCAGATATAAATACAATTGTAAAAATAAATAGCATCTTTAAGAATATAAATATAATATGTAGTGGTGGAATAAGCGATATCACAGATATAATAAGATTAAGAAATACTAATTGTTATGCAGTAATACTCGGAAAAGCATTATATGATAAAAAATTAACAATAAATCAAGTGCAAAAAGTGATTTAATCGTGCCTGTTGCAAAAAGAATAATCCCCTGTTTGGATGTTAATAAAGGTAGAGTTGTAAAGGGTATAAATTTTAAAGAACTAAAAGATGCAGGAAACCCAGTTATCCTAGCAAAAAGATATAGCGAGGAAGGGGCTGATGAGTTAGTGTTTTTAGACATTACTGCGGCAGAGGAACATAGAGAAATTATGAAAAACATTGTTAAAAAAGTGGCAAGCGTAATAAACATTCCTTTTACAGTTGGCGGAGGAATAAAAAAATTGGAAGACGCTAGAAACATTCTTTTAAGTGGTGCAGATCGAGTATCAATAAATACAGCAGCAGTAATAAATCCAGGTTTAATTCAAGAATTGATGTCTATTTTTGGTAGGCAATGCATAGTTGTTGCATTAGATGTTAGTAGAAATTATGGCAAAGGGGGTAAAAATATTTTTTCTAAAGATGGAAAAAAATACTGGTTTGAAATAAAAACATATGGTGGCAAAAAATCAACATTAATTGACGCAATAGAATGGGCAAAAAAAGTGGAGAGACTTGGAGCTGGCGAGATACTTTTAACTAGTATTGATACAGACGGTACTGAAAATGGTTATGATATTGAATTACTCAATGCTATCTGTAATAGGATAAATATCCCTGTAATTGCATCAGGAGGGTGTGGATCAAAAAAAGATATACTAAAGGTATTTGAAAAAACGCAAGTCGATGCGGCTTTGGCAGCATCGTTATTTCATTTTAAAAAGGCAAGTCTAAGCGAAGTTAAGGAATATTTATATAAAAATAACATACTTATCAGATTATGATTATGTTTTATTTTATAACACTTTAGTAACAATATCTTAATTATGAATTAGACGGTAGTTAAAATCTGAAAATCTGAAAATTCTTTTCTATAAGGTTCATTTATAATTTCAATATCAGTTACTATTGCATTTTCAGGGCCATGATTACACCAATCTAACAATTTATTTATATTTTCTCGTTCACCTTCTAAAACAGCTTCGACTCGCCCATCCCTTAAATTTCTAACCCAACCCATAATATTCAATTCTTGTGCTTTATATGATGTATTTTGTCTAAAATATACACCTTGTACTTTTCCACTAACGAAAATATGTAGTCTAGAATATTGCATTATATCCACATTACCAGAATAATCCAAAGATCATAGAAAAAACATTAGGACAATAAACCACCTTCTTCAATAAATAATTCTTCATGGGTAGTACCTTTTCTAATTAATTTGAAATCATCATCAATTGTTTTCATTAAGACAGGTGGTTTCGTTTGACAATGAAATGGCATGTTAAAAACCAAAGAATAAGCACCTATATTATAAAATAGAATATAGTTTCCTATGTTCGTATCAGATAGGTCAGAAACCCTAGATATTGGAAAAATGTCGAGGGTGTCACATAATCGCCCTACTAAATGGATATTTTTTACAGTAGGATGATTCCTTATGTCATTAACGTTCATATCATAAATACCATTTTGGCAATGTATTACTTCTTGTGGATATTCTTGTTTAAGTAACGCGGCATCCAAAAGAAGATGATAACCCGTATCTAAAATAACAATTTTATGATCATCATTATATTCTTTGGTATTTACAATTTTTGATATCATTATAGAAGATTCTGCCACCAAAAATCGTCCGCTTTCGATCATTAGTGTAAAATTACCATGAATAGACGCTAAATTATTTAGTTTTTCAATATATATTGAGGCCATTTCACCTGGAGTTGGAACAGGAACATTATAAAATACTGGTGTCCCTCCACCAATATCCAAAGTAGTTATTGAAAAATCATTGATTTCTTTTTTTAATTTATTGATAAGTGAGTTAAGTCTATCTAATGTATTTACATAGCAGGCAAAATCAGTTATTTGAGAACCAAGGTGAAAATGAAACCCTTCAAAATCCAATAAAGAATTATTATATATAGATTTGATAATAAAATAGGCTGAATCAATTTTTCCACCATTAAGAGGTACACCAAATTTCCCATTTTTATACGATGCACGAACTTCTGCTTTAACACCTACTTCAGGATTTATGCGAACCATTATTTTAGGCCGGATATTTATGATACTTGCAGCTTTTGATAAATTAATAAAACCATAATAAGAACTAACTACTATTCTTCTTATTCCATTTCTCAATACCTCTATATATTCGTCTAATTCTTCTGTAACACTAGTATAAATTATATTTTCAGGGTTTCCTTTCAGTTGTTTTATAAAATATAATTCCCCTAATGACGTAAGATCAAAAGTTATACCATCATTCATAAAAGTTTTTAAAATAGATGGATTAAAATTGGCCTTAACAGAATAGGCAATTTTTACATCACCTTCAAACCCCTTATAAGCATTATGAAGTTCTAACAATTTATTATGTAAAGTTTTTTCATCTACAAGGTACAAAGGTGTACCATATCTTTCTGCTAAAATGTTTATTTCTTTATCTGAAACAAAACGTTTTGTCTCCTGTAACGTTACTTTATTTTGAAAAACCTGTAATACATTTTCTACCATTCTTTGAGTGAAATCTATTCATATAGATAATGCTTAAAAACATTGCTCTCCAAAATATTTTTATTTTGTTCATTTTATTAAATAATTTATTAAATATGTGATCAAAAATAAAAAAATATTATTAAAAGTTCTTTAACAAAACAGATAAAAAAAAATAAAGGCTATCTATAATATGGAACTGTCAATTTTTCTCCAGATCTGTTTTCTTTCTGTCCTTTAATCTTTTTAACCGCATCTTCAAAATGCTTCATTGTAACATGGGTTTCTGATGCATGCTTAGCGGCATCTTCAGGGGTACTGTATTTTTGAAGATACTCGTGTAAGACTAGAGAGACCGCAGTATTTGCAACTGAACTCACATCCGCTCCACTAAATCCTTCTGTAAGTTCGGATATTTTTTCAAAATCAATGTCCTTAGAAATGGGTTTATCAGAAGAATGAAGTTCTATTATTTTTTTCCGGGTATTTTTATCTGGTAATGGCACATATACGATTCTATCAAATCGCCCCGGCCTCAATAAAGCGGGATCAATCATATCAGATCTGTTAGTTGCGGCAATAGTAACTACACCATTTAAGGAATGAATGCCATCCAATTCTGTCAACAATTGTGAAACTACTCTTTCAGTGACCATGCTATCGCCTCCTAGTCCTCTTATTGGCGCAATGGAATCAACTTCATCGAAGAAAACAACACAGGGAGCTGCCTGCCTGGCCCGTCTGAATATCTCCCTGATACCTCGTTCAGATTCGCCAACCCATTTTGAAAGTAGCTCTGGCCCTTTTACACTGATAAAATTAGCTTCAGATTCTGTGGCAACTGCTTTGGCCAGCATAGTTTTTCCTGTGCCTGATGGACCATGCATCAGAATCCCCTTAGGTATGGAATGACCTAGTTTTGTATAGAGGTCAGGATACCTTAATGGCCATTCCACCGCTTCCTGCAACTCTCGTTTAACCTCATCAAGGCCACCAATATCACCCCATTTAACATCAGGAGACTCCAAATAAACCTCTCTCATGGCAGACGGCATTACTTCCTTTA
>JBKJYK010000252.1:0-3813 GCA_046715515.1 Candidatus Nitrosocosmicus sp. | reverse complement strand
CTTTGATAATTGCCCCTTTTAGTTAAAGGGTTAAAAGCGATTGGATAGATAAAAGTAGAAAGACTTTTGTATTGACACTGCGGGTTTGAAGAGATAAGACGAGGGGCAGACAGAACTAGCGAAAATTTGAAATAACTTTGCATTTGAAAAGTTGTAGATATAAACAACGGACAACCAAAATCGTCCGTGTAACCTTTTGCTATTTTGTTGTGCCTTCATCTATCTCGATACATATGTTTCCAATGTCATTTTAAAAGTATGATTTCGGATAACTCTTTTTTTATCTTGTTCAATCCAATAAACGAATTACGTCAAAGTTAAATTTTACCCATTGGTCATTAGTGACGTACACAACAGATATGATCTAAATTAATAAGAGGATGTAACCTAAATCAAGCTGGATTCCATCGCATTGAGGATGAACTAAAACAAAATGAATAAAATAAAACTACTTTTGCATTTTCCCAAAGTTCCAGGTTGAGAAAAATTTGTGTGTTATCTCTACAAGCACATGATTGCCTTCTTTGGCGCTTTCAATTATCATTTTGGCTAAATGGTGATCAAGTGTCCCCAGGCACTTTTACATATGTTCTTTGCTTTAAGTACATTCCTGTCTATATCCTCAACTATAGTTGCAATACCATTACCTTTGATGCCCTTGTATGGAAGATTCTCATCATCAATCGAAAAATAAACTTTTGGTTTGTTGCGAATGTTTTAAATCTTCTTTGACGATTTTGGAGTCATGATAAAGATTTTTCGTAGCTTTTTGTCGTATCTAAACCAAATAGGTGAATGTTGGGATCACCTTTTCCGTCAATGGATGCCAATTGTAAATTCAATTTACTTTCAAGAAATCCGTCTATTTCATCTTCGGTCATGGAGGGTGAAGTGGCTATTGCACTAATTATCTTTATAATTAACTAAAGTGACAATGCTATAAAAATCCGTTTATTCATAAACACTAGATCCATAACTCCATCTAACTTAACTGACAAAATTAGAAATTGGTTTATTTTTTATACCGAAATATTTTGTCGTATTTTTGAATTAATTTATATCCAGATTTTACGAATTTTGTCGATTTGTATATTTTTGATGCAGGTTTGAGGAACTTTAATGGAAACAGAACGGGAATAAGCATGGTCAATAAAATATCTATCCAGTATTTCTTTATGAAATAGCGCGGATTGCAGTCAACTAATTTAAACTTTATAATGAGATCCACCACTAGCAATGAAAATATGGTCCAAGGCAATACATCAAAATAAGTTTTATAAAACTCTGGTATATGCATAAACGAATTCTTTAAGCCAAAGATTTCATAATCAAAAGACAGGAAGCCTATAAAAAACAAGATTAACAGGATAAATAGGGTTAAATCATTTATTATCAAAAACTGGCGAACCTTTTGCATTATGGTTATGAAAATATACTCTTAAATGCAATTAAATTTTCCTAAATTGTAAAAAAAAATATAAAATGGTATATCTTATAAGGTTTGATTTATATTGTGTTTGTTTGGGTTTAAATGATACCAACAACCGAAATAATATTATCCCTTAATAAAGGGAAATGATTAATATTCTAATGGATTCAAAAGATGAGACAAAGTTTGTCATTGTTGTTAGGAAAGATTTAGACATGGGGTGCGGCAAGATAGCCGCACAGGTAGGTCATGCCTGTAGTACAGTTGTTTATAATAATACTGACGGAGTTTATAATTGGATTAATTATGGAAATCAGAGAAAAGCAGTTCTAAAGGTAAAATCCGAAAGGGAATTGATTGATTTGATACAGAAAGCGAGGGGTTACGGAATCGTGACTACTGCAATAAGGGATGCTGGCAAAACACAGGTAGAGTCAAACACCCTTACCTGTTGCGGTTTTGGACCTGACGCATCCAATAGATTAGATAGACTAACAGGCCATTTAAAATTATTATAGTTTGCTTTTTTCTATGGGCATACCAAAAAAAAGATCAATTGTTTTTGATAACAGGTATGTTTGTTCTGATGGCTATTATTTGGCTTGGGTATTCTATAGGATCATATAATATTATATTGTTAGTTATGGTTACTGTTGATTTTATGAAGACAATTAAATATCAATTTCATAACGCGAGATATTGGATTCTAACACAAATATATACTATGTTATCGATATTTACCCAATGAACAATATTAGAAACATAACAATAGGTGTTGTAATCATTATTGCATTTGCAGCAACCACCATCACATTTATCAATTTCAACGAAGCGACAGTATTTGCCCAAAACAATAAATTTATGGGTAACCTTACGGGCCAAGAAGAAGTTCCACCCACAAATTCAAATGCTACAGGTACAGTGCAATTAACCTCTAGTGGGGATGATAGTGTTGACTACTTAGTCAATGTGACCAACATAAAGGGCGTTACAGATGGCCACCTCCATTTAGGTGAAAAAGGGGAAAACGGATTAATAGTATTCACTTTATTTAGGCCTGACGCACCGGTCGACCAAGTATCAGAGAATGAGACTATAAGCGAGGATGAATTTGTTGGTCCATTAAAAGGCAAATCAATATCCGATCTAACAACTGCCATGGGTAATGGAAGCATATATGCAAATATTCACACACAAGAGAATCCAAACGGAGAAATCCGAGGACAACTAATGAGTTCCCAATAGACGAGAATTCACTCTTTTATTGTGAAACTTTGTTTAACAATACAAAGATTTTTTATAAAACCTCCCATGCAATGACAAATACTTTATCATTTTAGTTTTTTTTTGTAAATAACAGAGTATGTAAAACCTGTTAGGTCATTTCATTTTTTATTTGGGGCATAAATAAAAATCAATTCCAACAATTTTTTAATGTTATATCTAACGATATATCTTTATTGAATAATAATTATTTCATGCATCCAAAATTAACCCAATAGTTATGGGGTTCTAGTTCATTAAGATTTTGATAGCATTTACAAATTTGAGGAATCATCTAATTTAATAATTCAATAGTAACAGGCCCTCCATTTGCTGATCTATAGTCCAAACGAATAATGGATCTTTTGCCCCTATAAATGACACTGGTTTCGTATCTCTTTTCATTAAACTCAAACTTTACCTTTTTGTTTAACCATTCTTTCGGAACAACCGCCACTAACCCAAGACCCGGTACTTGGCGAAAATGAGTATTAAACGTTACACCTTTTTCATCAGACATGAACTTAGGTTATCATATATGAATAAAAAACTTATGTTTTAAATTTTAATATTATATGTCATAGTATTTTTTTTGTTATGAATTATCAATGACAATTGGTTTATATTCTGTGGAAAAAAATTTGTCAATTTTAATTTGGTCAAGTTATTGATTTGTCTTGCTTGCAACAAGGTTTGTAAATGAGTTGTGAACAAATTTTTTTCATTATTTCAAGGGTAAAACATGCTCTTAACATACAAAATCATGTTTTTACTTTTGGGAAATTATTTTATCCCTATATTATTATTGCTTTTCAGATTATGATCTGGATCCATAATATTCTCCATACAAGAATCTGGTAATTTGTAAAAATCTTTATGTAGTATTATTTAAAATATTATGGTATTAGGGCCCTCAGGGTCATATAACCACGTCTTTATCTCGAAATTTATAATACAAAATAATATTGATTAGATTGTGTTCATTAAATGTATCTACGTCTAACTTTCAACAAAATTTTGTCTTTCCGCTGTTTTTTCGCTTCGACACATACTAATGCATCAAAAGGGTCACTAATGACAACCGTTGTGGTATGGCTTGACTTTAAATTATAGTAATAAAC
>JBKJYK010000251.1:0-5646 GCA_046715515.1 Candidatus Nitrosocosmicus sp. | reverse complement strand
CCCATATATGGGTGTTCATAAGTCTTACCTTCCAACAATGTCGGAATAATTTTATTCAATAAATTTGATGGTATTGCAAAACCAACTCCCGAATAGGCACCTGTGTTGGAGAAGATAGCACTGTTTATTCCTATTACTTGGCCGTTCATATTTAACAATGGTCCCCCAGAGTTTCCAGGGTTTATGGCAGCATCTGTCTGTATAATGTTTGGTATTGAAAATGATGGAGTAGCAGTAATGGGTGTGTTCTCTGGATTGTCAAATGGATTTGTTGGAGGCGGATTAAACTGCTCAGAGCCAGCTGGAATTAATCTACCAAGACCACTGACAATACCATCCGTCAAAGAGCCAGACAATCCAAATGGATTCCCAACTGCGGCAACTTTCTCTCCAATTCTCAGAGAAGTGGAGTTCCCAAGTTCTAATGGAACTAACTTGGATAAAACATCTTTATTTTCGTCTAAATTAATTAGTTTTATTACCGCCAAATCTGCGTATGGATCAAAATTCGTTACATTTGCCTCATAGGAGACACCATCCAAAAAAGTAACATAAACGGTATTGTTTTTGGCCCCTGCAACAACATGATAATTTGTGATAATGTGGCCCTCATTGTCATAGACAAACCCCGAACCTAACCGAGAGCCGGTTATTTCACTTTGTTGATGCAAATCTTCAGGATCAGTTATTTGTACAACAGATAGTTTGACATGGTTAAATAGATCTGGCAATGAGGATGAAAAATCATGACCCTCACCCAAATCACTTGTCGCATTGTTTATTTTTAAGGGTGTAATTGAGTTATTAAGAATATTTGTGGAGATGGCATCCAAATCAGATGAATTTAGATTCTGCCCGTATGCTATGCCATAAACGGATAATCCACCAAAAGTAAAAAAAGTAATTGTAAAACATATCACTAATTTAAAATGGTTTCTTTGATCGTTATTCCTACCAATCAAAGCATTTTTTTTTGCATTCATTAAATTATAATAATTTTATAGTCAATTTAAATATTTCACAGGGGATTCAAATCAAAATTTTTGATTAATATAATTGTAAAATGAACTTATTGTGATCTTTTGTATTTCAGACTGAATTGAGCCCGGACGTAATGATCTTATTTTTTTGATGGCACTGTATGGATCCAATCCGTCTTTTTTAATCATATAGGCGGCCAAGACTGTTCCGGTTCTTCCCTTGCCAGCAGCACAATGCACAACTACGGGCTTATCATTGTTTATCTGGTTATCAATATAATCAATGACCTCACAAAGCTCATCGATACTTGGTGAGTTATAATCATCAGTCTTTAGGAAAAAACTATCAAGTGTAAAACTTAGTGATTGGACTTTTTCAATCCAGGCATCAGGCAACGGTATCTCCCTAACAGTAACAATAGTTTTTACGTTATTCTTTACAAGCCATAACAGATGATCATAAGAGGCAGGTAACCCACTCCCCGCTAATTTCCCAGGGATGACCCAACTAAAATTCGTAGGTCTGTCTATTATTCTCCCATGAAACTTTCTGTAAACTTCTCCAATTCTTGTCATCTATCTCACCTTGACTATCGGGCAACAATAAATAATAATTATTATTTATTTTTCCATGTAATATTTGAATATACCAAGTCAGGAGTCAGTTTTTTAAAAGGAATGCCATTTCCTTCAAAAAACTTTGTAAACCATTCATAAAGGTGCAGTCTCAGTGCCTGGATATATACCAGTAGTCCCTCCATCATCATTACACCAATGTTCCCCAAAAGAACCATGAATATTGCCAGTCCAATGTTTCCCTGCTCCAAATAAAATTCAACCCCTCCATTAGTAGTTGCCATCAACGCAACGTGAACTAAAAGCATAATTCCAATTCTAGAGTAACTAATAGTATTAGCAAACAGCTCTACCAATCTTATAAGCATTACCTCGATTACAGTCATAAACATCTCCTCACCCAAACTACCATGAAAATGTATTTTGCCCCTCTTTACACCAATCGGAACAGCAATAATTTGAATAACCATTGTGGCAATTAATATGGGAGCTGCAATTTTAGCCACAACTTCTACGGTTACCCAATTACCAAAAATGTTTGAGAAAAAAGGTGCTGGGTTTTTATTTTCAAACATGCCTAAAACCTGGTAATTGGCCCCAACAGCAGATAACAAGATAGAGATGATGGAAAAATACATCACCAATGTTGGGAGTCGCTGTGAAATTACCTCGAATGTTTTTCCTTCTTTTAATCCCTTGTAAATGTTTAAAGATAAAGCACTAACTAAATGTATTATGCCTATGTTTATTGAAATAGTCAATATAGTCATTACATTTTCTTGGGTAAATTCAACAGCATTTAAAAACCCTATAAATTCAATAGACTCTAATGCTTCAGCTCCTGGAATTTCCAATATGTGAAAGCCAAAGAACTCCCCAACCATCAATCCTACAATCATAGCAGATATTCCACAGGCCAGTAACAAAGTACCCCACCTTTGGATTGTACCGATACCCCGAATTCTAAAGACTGCGCCCAGGCCGGCTATCACTGCACCCTGACCTAAATCGCCAAACATCAATCCGTATAAAACAGGAAAAATAAATGCTATCATTGGAGACGGGTCAAACTCATCATTTTTGGGGTATCCCTGAGTTAGCGTAATCGGCTCAAAGGATCTAAAATACTTTCTGTTGGCAAACAGAGAGGGGATTAGGCGATGCTCTTGCTTTTTATCAACATTAGGACTGTTTTGTGACGCATGTCTTTCATCATCCAACAATACATCTCCAACATCAAATTCATCATGCTGAGGAAAATTGGGATTAACCTCCCCATGAACATTGGGTATAATATTTTCAAATGTGGAATACCATGCTTTAGTAACATCGTTAAACTCCTCCGATACATCGGTAGGAATAAACCCGCGTATAACTGCAAAATTCTTCAATCCGCCAGGCTTCCTGAATGTTTCAAGAACATCTTTACAGTACAGCGAACTTTCACGAAATGCCAGCAAAGTATTTGTAACCTCACTCACATGTTTTTTTAACCTGTCATCTGTTTCCTTTTTATTTTTGTTTAAGGTATTTAACTGCTATTCAACTTTTTCATAGGCGGATTTAGGATTTTGTGGCAATGATTTTGGAATCGTAAAAGGAGAAATATCAAAACTTCTCATGATTTTATTTACCCTATCCAATTCCTTTATTGAGCAAAAAATGAAGATAACGGATTTGACTTTGTTTACAGGAATAATTAAAAATGCTAAACCATTCAATGAACGCTCGATTTCGGCGGCACCTTTGGAATCTATCAGATAGAGACGCTGTGAAAAAATAGATCCATCACGAATATTCTCAACATTAACATTTAGTTTTGAAACTATTTTCAAGGTATCGTGGATTGATTTTAGTTCGTCCATTTCTTTATTTAATGATGCGCGTTCATTCAACAAGTTTCTGGATTTTTCCAATACGTCTTTGGAATCCCTATCGATCTGTACTAACAATGACTTGATTTCATCGGTATTGAAATCCTTTTTAGGTTTTTTTGCACCCTTCATTAGTGTATCCATTATTCCAATATCGGGTTTAATGTTCATGGAGCGAACAATTTCATCAATTGACTGGAATTGTTTTTGCGAGTGCAATAATAAATCATCTAATTCAGGGTTAGAATACTCAGATACGGATGGGACAGAAAGAGGATGAAACCATTCAAATTCGGTTAACCTGCTTACAGCAGTAGCTGATTCGGCCCGTGGAACAAAGAGTGTGACCTTTGATAATCTTGCTAGACCCACTTCACATAATAAAAATTTTTACACCTTTAAAATCTTAACTAATCAAAAACGTCAAAGAAATCTATTTGGTAACCAGGTTATCAAATTCTTTTAAAAATAACTCCAGATTTTCTTCTGGAATAACCGCACCACATGCTTTATCATGCCCCCCTCCACTGCCATTTAGGTTAGAAGTTAGTTCATTAACTAATTTCCCTAGATGGTATGAACAGTCTTTTGAGCCACGTATTGACAAAACATAAGAATTAATATTATCCTTTAATTTAAAAGCAATGCCCACCTGTTTTCCTGATAATCCCAGCACAAAATTTACTATCATACTCGATGCCAGATCAAGATCATGTTGAAGATAAGCAATATTGTTCATTTTTATTATTTTAGATTCAATGATATTCAAAGCATTTGAAATTTTGTCTGAAAACTGTTTTACCAAGTAAAAACCGTTTTTAATCTCATGGGGTAGCTTAAAAATTGAAATTGATTTGGATACATATTTTAAAAAATCGATATTTTTTTGAGAAGAAGAAATCATATAAGAAAGAAAACAAGACTCCAACATTAGAAAAGTCCTATCGTATTTACTCACCAAAATACTTGCCATTGGTTTGGATTCCATATAATCAGTTAATGCGGCGGCGGAAGCATAAAACGAGAATTTGCTATTTAATTTGTTTTTGCACAAATAATATATTTGGACTGACGTGCATTCTTCAACATCATGAATTAACCTCACTCCGATTTTTTTTAATGTGTCTTTTATTTGATCCTCCAAGTAGTGATGGTCTATGTAAACTATTTGGATGTTATTTGAAATTAAAACCTGAAGTTTTTCGATAAAAATATCTTGGTTTTTTTTATTTAGTCCTAAATCACATATAAACACTCTAGAAAAATTTTTGTTTTTTGAGCAAATTGATATAACAATATCAAGAACATTTAACAGACTTGGATAGTCTGCTAAAAAAATGTTTTTAACTTTTAGCGCATTCTGTAATAATGCTGCTGATACTAAACCATCGACGTCTTCCTTATGGGATATGCAAATACTTTTCAATATATCGAAACTTTAAGAACCGTTTACTATTTAGATGTTTTTTTAGGTTTAATAAACCGCGATTGTCTCATCAATATCAGAGTAGAAACAAATACAGATATGGAAAAAAAGGCAGAAATAGCTGTCATAACCCATATAGAATTACCTTCTGTCATATGACAATTTTACATATTACTGAATATATAAACCAAATCCAAGCTAAAAGTATAAACACACCATAACAAAATTTATATAAACAAAATCAGGTTTATTCCGGTTATCAATTATTAACTATTATAATAATCCATAATCAATTTCTAACTCAATTCTACAGGCAGGTCCCATTAGGATACCGAAAACACACAGTAGCAACAAAAACACATTTTATTTGCGTCATGTTCAACAGCAATGCCCCCTGCAACATGCAAACGGCACAAAGATACTGTCAGTATAGGCAGTGAGCAAGCAAGGTAAGTATCAGAAAGCTAGAAAGCAACCCTTTACGCGTGAAACTGTGAATATGCAATCCAAATAATATAACTTAATACTGTATTTTGTTTTGTTTATTGGAATATAGTGTTATGGCATGTGAATGGCATGGTATTTGTTTAGCGGTGTAGAAGTGCAGTGGCCTGTTCCACCACAATTCTGGTTTTTTCTTTCTTTCTGTTTCTGTCGGTTCTTTGTTTTGCTGCCGTGTCTTTTTTTTGTGTGTGTCAACAAAACAAAGTGTTTTTTTGTCAACAGGTGCGTTGGGCTATTGGTGATGGCAGGCTGAACATCTCGCCCGAAGGCTTGATGATTACACCTC
>JBKJYK010000250.1:0-2936 GCA_046715515.1 Candidatus Nitrosocosmicus sp. | reverse complement strand
GTTGTCGCATTAAATAAAATGGATGATGCAGGTTATACTGAGGCACGATATAATGAGGTTAAGGGGATAGTGGAAAAAATGCTAAAAATGGTTGGATACAACACATCTAAAGTCAATTTTATCCCCGTTTCTGCTTGGAAAGGCGATAACCTGGTTAAAAAATCAGCAAATATGCCATGGTACAAAGGACCCACTTTGGCTGAAGCATTGGATTCGTTTACAGCTCCTGAAAAACCAATCAACAAACCATTACGTATACCTATCCAGGATGTATACTCTATTACGGGTGTAGGAACAGTTCCTGTGGGACGGGTAGAAACAGGAACTATAAAATCCAATCAAAAAGTTATCGTTATGCCCGCAAGTGTATCTGGTGAGGTCAAGTCCATAGAAACACACCATACCCAAATGGACTTTGCTGAAGCTGGAGATAATATTGGATTTAACTTGAGAGGTGTGGATAAAAAGCTAATTCACAGAGGTGACGTAATTGGGAGTGTTGACAGTCCACCAAGTGTAGCAAAAGAATTTGAGGCCCAGATAATTGTAATTCATCATCCAACCGCAATGGCTCCTGGCTATACTCCTGTTTTGCATGCTCATACGGCGCAGGTAGCTGCTACGTTATCAGAGTTTGTGGCAAAAATTGACCCAAAAACCGGTGGAATAACAGAAGAAAAGCCAAAATTCCTAAAGACTGGTGATGCTGCTATCGTTCGAATAAAGCCGGTTAGACCATTAGCTATTGAAACGTTTAAAGAGTTTCCAGAAATAGGTAGGTTTGCTCTAAGGGATATGGGTACAACGATCGCTGCTGGCATAGTTAAAAGCATAACTGAAAAGTACGATGCAAACAAAAAGTAAAGGTGTGAAAATAAATGCCTCAAGAAGCTAGAATAAAATTAACAAGTACAAATCTGCTAACCTTGGAGAATGTGTGTTCTGAAATAAAAGATATTGGGGAAAAAAATGGTATAAAACTAAAGGGACCGCACCCCTTACCTACAAAGAAAATGCATATTACAACCAGAAAAGCGCCAAATGGACAAGGGACAAATACGTGGGACAAATATGAACTACGCGTGCATAGGCGCGTTATTGATTTAGGGGCGGATGATAGATCAATACGACAATTAATGCGATTAAAAATTCCAGAAGATGTGTATATTGAGGTGTCACTAACCCAATAATAATCTCAAAATAGGTTTTTAATAGTTATTCAAAACAGTCAATCAAATATTCTGGTCAGATATCAATTTTGTAGAATTTCTTACCGCGTCTTTTATTTCGCTTATTACACTGTCTATATTGTCCGGATTTGATTTTAATCTTCCGCCTGCTGCAAACTTGTGACCTCCACCTTCCAATAGTTGTTTTGCGATTTTGTCACAATGAATTATTTCGTTATTTCTTCTGATGCTTATTTTGCCTTCCTGGTTATAGTAGAACGCAACATCGGCTTGTGTTTTTTTAAAAACTACTTCTGAAAAGAGGCTAATTTGCAAATACGGGGAGGTGGGCACTATACTTATCTTAATCCCATTTTCTATTTCAACCGTTTTGATTTTGTCAGATATGGACTCTTTTGCATGATCTCTTAACTTTGAATATCTATAGTGGTCTTTTTGCATTTCTGTATCCCATAAAGTCCCTTTTGAAATTTTTTTTGCTAGTTCTGAAATCCTATGATAAAAATCAGGAAAAGTTTTGTAAAAGATGATTAACTCGGGCAATGGTGGGATTTCTATGTCCTTGGTAAAAAAGTCTGATGTGTGGGCTACTTTTGATAACCATTCTGCGACCGAATTGTCTTTTAAATATGTGTTATACATCAAATCGGATGCGCATCGCTTTTCTGTTTTGTCTAGAATTAGATGGACCGATCCGCCCTCAACAGCTGATTTTATTGCCATCTCCGACCACGGATGGTGATCAATCCATGTTATTGACCATTGGTTGGATTTTAAAAATATAAAAATCTCCTTAAAAAGATCAATCATATCATCATTTAATCCCAAATCCGATATTATTAACTGTCCACTTTCTTGTGTTGTAATTATTTCTTTGTATAGGATCTCTGAAATCCTTAAAAAATTCTCTTTACCATAGCTGGTGAAAAAAGTTTTGGCTTGGGGAAACCTCATTAAAGCAATTGATGCAGAAAAAATTCCATCAACGTCTGATTCGTGGGAAATTATGATTGTTTTCAATTTACCAATAATGTCTTTATCTGTTTTTTATAGGGGACAATAAAAAATGTGATATATATAATTATTACTTTAGGTCCTCTAAGGTTTCTTCTGTCCGGTAATTTTCAGGATTTAGCCTGAACCCCTTTGAGTTTTCAAAAGGTATATCTACTAATTTTAAGTAGTAGTTTCTTTTCCTTTTTTTAAATTGATTTTCTAACCATAACACGAATTGCTGCTCTACTGCAGTTCCCTCTTCCTTTAGTATCTTTGGGTGAATTTGTGTTAGTTCGTCTATAAATTCTTTTTCAACATAAATATGGAAAAAATCCCAACCCATTACTTTGTTACCATCTGGCGAACATTCACATTTTGATTGATAATGCGCTCCCCATTCAAGTTCCCCAATAAAGTCCATAATTACATCTCTCTCTTTGAGAAAATTTTGACAAGAGCCGCTTATCAAAACCATTGGGGGCTTTTCAGCATATTTTTTATGCATATATCTAATTCTTGTGTTAGCTATTTAAAATTTCAATTTTTTTAAATGAGAAATGATATTTTGGCATGTATAAAACTATATTATATGTTTTTTTATTAGATATTTGATACACTAATATTGGTTAATTTTTGACCTTATTTGGGGGAAATTGGAAGTACCTATATCTGAATATGTGGTTTATTTTAATTATGAAGGTGAAAATGCAGATTTCCTAGTAAGAGAAATAAAAAAAGGTGTTTTTAAAG
>JBKJYK010000249.1:0-3638 GCA_046715515.1 Candidatus Nitrosocosmicus sp. | reverse complement strand
ACAAAACCACCTATTCAAATACAACAACAGCAACAACTAAAAAGCATTAAAAAGAACCACTGTAGCCAATCATCTTTTCTTTAGAAGATGAAAATAGATACCTTATGGTTGATTATATAGATAATTCTAAGAGAATGGAGTAATTGCTATTTTATTTTTTACCATCTAAATAATCCTAACTGTATGTTATAGAATCCACAAAAATATTCAATGAATGTTTATACTTTTATAGTATAGTAAACCACCTTTTTTGCGCATTATTCAAAAATGTAGTCTGTTTTATGGATATAATAAGATCAAAGACAGTTCTGAATGCAATTCATCTTATAATTAAAGGTTAATTATTAGATTTCGTATATGTTATTTGATATTATAAGCTATTAGAATTATTTACAAAGTTAATAAATTCTTAAAAAATGAATGAAAAATTAATTGATAATATTCTCAATTTATTATTTTTTACTCAATACTAAGATGATACCACTTATCATCAGTAATATGCTTGCATAATGGACAGTTAGCAGAGAATATCTCTATTGTATGGTGTTGTATAATCATATGGATTATTTAAACAACGAAAAATTAAAAATCTAATAATTTAGTCAGATGATGCTTAACTCAAAGAATAAAAAGGGGGAATATTAAAAATCCTATTCTAGATTTTCTTTTTTATATTCTGTACCTAGATCTTTGCTGGTGTCTCCAACTTTATTAGCAACAGCTTTTGCACCTGATTTGATTTTATTGCCTACCCCATCTAACACATCTTTTGTTTCATCTTCAGGTCTTTCATTCTCATTATAGTCCTTAGTCATATCAACAAGATTTTCGCCACGGTTGTAAGTTTTCTTTTCCTCATTGTTATTTTCAGTCATATCAAATATTCTATGTATAATATAGTATTAATAGTATATTTATTGAGGATTTATCATAATTTGGTTCACAATATTATCTTCATTCCAGGGTTTATCGGCATACCATAACGTGCTTTATTTATCTGTGTCTACCTTCCAACCTCAGTTTTAGCATACAAAGTATTTGGTGGGACCGTTCTAAAATAAGTACAACTCAGAAGATGAAATTGCAAATCTAATAGCACTTGCAATGCAGTCACAGCCTAATACTATACCTGTAACTAAATCCAATAACAGGATATTGCATATCACATTTCAATGATTTATCTGATCTTATATGATATTATGTCATTAGACTTCGTTCAATTAAATAAGGTTTGGACCTCCTGGCATCCACAAGCTTATCAGTTTTTAAAGCCACCGCATCGTATCCATTCCTCTTATGAGAAAAACATCATTGAGAACAATACATTCCTTGAAAGACAGGACTAAATGCTTTGATGATTACTTTCTGTGATGAAAAAAGAGATGTAAACTGAAGCATGTGGAGAACTGGTTGAATCTTTTTGTAAAAATCATAACAACAAGTAAAAACTCTTAAGTGAACAGATTTATCTCAGATATAATATATCTATACTCATATACTTTTTTTGATTTATTCTACATGTTACCGTCATCTTATAGGTGAGTTTGTGAATTGTAAGGATAATTCATATAAATAACAGATTCAAACTATTTCTAAAATAGTATGGTATTACAATAAGAAGTAACGCTTAAGGTAACACATCCATTCAAAATCAGATGTTGTTTGTATGACAAATAAAGTTATTATCAATAACTTCAATTAACCTATGTTTCCTCTTCTGGTTTTAAGTCATTGGCAAGCTTTGAAGTTTCGCTTACACTTTTAATTTGTAAATCATCACTTTTTGATATTATTTTTGAAACACTAGGTTTTGCTCCCTTTCCTAAAACTATTGCCTCTTTACCTTTTCTAAACAATGCTATTGTCATATCATTATCTGTTAATTTTTCAGCAAATTCTTTTGCAGTGTCTAATTTATCAAACAGCCCTGTTTCACCATCTGCAAGCATATGTGCGAACCCTTTTGCAGCATTTAATTTATCCTTTATTTTATCCATTGTTCCTCTATTATCTTTATCTTCGATCTGATCACCCTCTTCCTTTTCATCTAATGCAGTAGATGTAAAAAGTTTGAATAGATCTGGATTCAAAATATCAATATTGATTCTTTTTGTGCTTTCATCTGCATTAACATCTATTGCATTTTCATTTCCAATATCAATAACTATTCTTCCGCTTCTTACTGATTTTAATGATTTAACTAGCCAGTCTACAAATGTATCTTTATCTGTATTATGGGGTGCACGGTTGTTGTCTACCATATATTTCCACTAACTTTATCTCTCTTTTTCGTCTCCATTTGTATTAAATTTTATTGTCTTCTAAGAATCAATACAATGTAATTTTTTGTCTATTATCTCTCTCTAAGGTTGCTGTTGCCATCAATCCAACAATACTATTCTTGTCTCTGTTTCACTACCTCATTTCTTTTGTTCGTATTATCAATCAATTCAGTTTGTATTGTAAAATCAACACCCCTTGAAACGTTGCCATCACCAATTTGTTTTCTTTTGGATCTTGAAGGTTTGTATATACATATCATATTTTATAAACGAACATGTAACGTGAGTAATGAACAGGCCTAAATACCTAATAAATATAATACGTGTATACGGGTTGATGTTTTATGTGTTATTTTATAACGTCACATCAGGTAAATGATAGTGCATTTAAAAAACACTATGATTATTGGCAGTATAAAATTATGGGAATAAAGTATCAAATTAAAATATAATTGTCTATTTCATTATTGCGCAATTTGCTTTTATTAACAAAATGATACATTACCTCTTGTATCCCAATAGAATAAATTATAGGCAGTTAGATACTATGACGAATAGCCAATTGTGTTTGTGTTTGGTTATTGTTGGCCTTGATGGGATGAAGATGTTGATGCAATGACTAATTTGCCATCTATTATCCATTTGGCACCGCCTAGTTCCTTACCGCCCGGACCACGAGCTTGTGGCACATCTATTGTAAGATGATCAAAGGTGTAAGTTACGGCGACGTCTTTACTTACAAGCTTCTCTATAAGCTTTTCTACCATTTCTATCATTTGGGTTCCTTTTTGATTGCCGCTATTACTTTGATCTGATGATGATGATGATTGAGAAAAATCACTCATAGCACATGATAGTTAACATTGTTTAAATAATGCAATGGGCACTACCCTATACTGTTATCAAAATATAATCTAACTATCTCTTTATTTTGATTTTTTATCTATAAAAAAAGTATATTTTAAAATAACCACCATTATTTCAATAGTAGTCTGCGAGAGTAATAACGGTGTGAAATAATATTTGATGTGGAATGAGAAAGATTATGCTACCCTAAAAATAAGTAATGATTGACATCTCAAAGAAGTTTTTCACCTTTTCAGAAATGATGAGTACATACAAGTGACTCAAGAAAAACCGTTAGTGTTAAGGTGAAGGAAGCAAAGGCCTTTTCAACCGCATGTTGTTGACGTTGTAAGATCGATTCAACGGCCCATAATGCGCAAAATTAGAGCACATGACACAAGACAAGGAGGTTAAAAAAGTAATCTATAATTTTTGTATGTCTTTATACAGGACAAAAATTTTTTCTTAGACAATAAAGGTTTTCAAATGGATATATAAAGTGTTATACAC
>JBKJYK010000248.1:0-3924 GCA_046715515.1 Candidatus Nitrosocosmicus sp. | reverse complement strand
AATTTGTAATGGGCCGAGTCGGATTCGAACCAACGAACCCCGCCACGTCAAGGCGGTATCTTAACCAAGCTAGACCACCGGCCCTCTATTATCCTCATTGTTGTTCTTTACGATCTTTATAAAATTTTTGATTGCTATTAATAGGGTGTGTCTGATACGGAGGCATTTAGGTTGCATAATTGTGATTTGCAATTTGTAGCAAATCCATTTTGTTTCCCATTCGTTGATTGGTTTATTCGTTCAATGAATCTCTTGCCCCATGTTCATTTTTTAACCCATACACACTTGCTATTCGCTTTACATCAACATTAGTAACTTTGCATGACTTGTGGGCCAATCTTAAGCAGTATGGATACCCATTTATGCTGTGACAGTAGATCTGATCCACTATGTTTTGGATTTCTTTTTCAGACAATGACAAGTTATTGATCATTTCGATTTTGATTAATGGCACAAAAGGGGATAACCTAACATAAATTTCCACCACATCTAAAGGGCCATCAAGGTTAGAATTGGAATTGACATTGGGTAGGCTAAATCCAGGACTTGATCCCAATTTATTAAAATAATATATATCAGCAGCCTTTGCTCCATATTCTTTGAACTGGTTTTTGGTATTAGAGTTTTTTGAAATAAACAATATCATGGAATCCATATTGCCTCTTTGGAGCAAATCTTGAACTTTATTCGCATAACGGGAGCTTTTGTTATGGAGCATGTTAGAAATTATTGATCCATCAATGCACAAGATATCCGGCTTTTTATCCATGTCAACCACCACTAAAAGGGACAAGTCAATTTCCATAATCATTGCTTCCGAGCTAAGTGAATCACCAGTTACAGTGTTAACACCATAGTTCCACCTGGTGTACAGAATTTGGTTAAAAGAGGTAACCGCAACAGAATCTATTACAAAAAGATCTATGCCTTGATAGGATTTCTTATTCCAACTGCTATCAATACCAACTGAAAATGTCCCCCTTTTCTCAGGGGAATATTCAACCCATCTACTGGAGGCCATTTTTAAAATATCAGGAAATGAATCATCATGTATTAAAGATAGTTTTTTTTCTTTGTTTTTAATAGCATCAAGGTAAAGATCCGATAACAACAGAATATAGACTTGGTTCGAACATATTTGTTTTTTTGCTCATACAAATACAAAAACATTACATACAACTTATTAGATAACATGGCATATGGTGTAATGCATTAATAACGTACATTTGGTAAAAAAAAAGCAGAACAAAGAAAAAAAAGATACAAAATCAGGTAAATTGAGCGCAGGGAAAGAGCAAATGTATCATGTTGGTTTGTAAACGTCTTTTCTCATTCACACCCCTTTCCTTGAACTGATAATATTCAGAACATCATTTGACACAAAAATGTTTTTGTTAAATGAGAAGAACAAGCTTACTAACAAACCATTGGTGATTAACCAGCACCAACTTTTTTTAAAAATTAAGGTTACGTTTCAAAGCTCCAAGCCCTGATTTATTACATCTGTCAGCAATACCATAATACGTTATATTGCATAACAGTCACAATCGATCTTATCAAAGTATCACTATTAAACTATAAAGGTTAAAGTATGAAAATAAAAAAAAGGCAATAGGTAAAATTCTTTGTTATTGCTATTGTTATTGTTTTAATGGAAATTGCAAGCTAAACACGTGTTCTGAAGCTTGAGTCTGGCTTCCCCTATTTAGAGAGGTGGCAAATGTCCCATTTACAACAATAGAATCGGATGAGATTTGAGTTGTGGAGACGTTATTATTGGTATCCCGGATAAGAGTACCGTTTGAATTAAACAGGGAAACACCTTCTTCGGTTATGGGCTGCCTATCCCTTAAGGTTATTGTTTGATTGCCTATTATAGTATAAACAGAACCTAGGGAATCTACAAATCCTTCGGGCTTAGCTCCAATATCAGCTGAAACTAATCTTACATTGTCAAAATAAATACTATAGCTTAAGGTTTCCAAAATTGCAGCGCCTTTGTTTGGATTGTGCACATCCAAAGCAATTTCTGCAGTCAGTATATCATTTCTTGGCAATATATCCAAAGATTTAGCCAATACGGTAAGATTCTCATAGTTTGAACCTATTGCATTTGAAGGGGAGGCAGAGGAGGGGGAGGAGGAGACAGGTATAACGGAACTTGCAATGTCAGTTTCAGTATCATTCAAGATGGGGGAAGGGGAGGACTGAGCGGACTCTTCCGAAGTAAAAACACCAGTATTAACAAAATAAAATACGATCCCAATTATCAATATCACAATTCCAGCAGCATAAACAACCTTAGTATTCATAAATATAAGTTATAACGGATCGTGCCTATAAAATGGTTTAGAAAAAAGCATTTTTAAAATACATTGCACCATCATAGAAATAGAGCTGCCCTGAGTGAAACAAACAAAGAGAACAACAATTGGGATGCGGAAAACTACCACAAGGTTTCAGACATACAAGAGTCATGGGCAATAGATTTGCTTGAAAGGAGAAAAATCAAGGATAACGAAATTGTGCTGGATGCGGGATGTGGAACAGGCCGTGTTACAAAAATAATAGCAAACAAGTTAAGAAAAGGCAAAGTTTACGCAGTTGATGCAGACGGCAATATGATAACAAACGCTAAAAAAAACCTTAAAGATTATTCAAACACAGTATTCATAAAGTCAGACCTGTCGGATCTTGAGTTGCCAGAAAAACTTGATTTAGTATTTTCTAACGCAGTAGTACATTGGATTTTAGATCATCAAAAACTGTTCACAAAATTCTGGGAATTGCTAAAACAAGATGGAGAACTTTTAATTCAATGTGGAGGGAAAGGGAACCTTGGTTCTACCCATGTTATTTTGGAAGAAATTAGAAAAAGCAAAAGATTCAAGCAATATTTTGAGTACTGGAAAAACCCATGGAATTTTGCAACCCCTAAAGACACAATAAACATATTAAACAGTGCAGGGTTCAAAAACGTTCAGGCTTTTTTGACAAAAAGCACAGCCAATTTTGAAAATTGCCAAGAATACATTATATTCATGAAAACCGTTGTGATGAAACCGTATTTACAATATTTACCCGATAACAACAGTAATCATGGTGAGATTAAAAATTCTTTTATAGGCACATTTTTGGAAAAACTTAAAGAGCAAAGCATAAAAAATAAGACTAACACGGATCTGCTAAAGATAGATTATGTCAGACTAAACATCACGGGAAGGAAAATGACATGAATTGATAAAGGTAAACAGAAAAAGAACATGAAAGTAGTATTTGATATGAATATGCTTGGTTGGATAGAATAACAACATAACCATAAAAACATCAAAATGGCAATTTTAAGAAACAAAACTATCACAAAATAGAATCTGGAATTTCATCGCAAAGATAATCCCTTACTGGGGAGACAATATCGTTTAAATATCTAGCGGTGGCCATCTTTAGGTCTTTTGGGTGGATCTTATTTTGCTCATAGTCTTTTTGGAGTTCATCATAAGAAAAATATGATGCATTGCCGCCATATTTTGCAGGTCGTTCCACTATAAATTCATCGTATTGGTGGAAAACAATGTGTTTGGTAATTTCCAGTATGGGGTTATCGGTTGAAATTCCCAAAGGGCAATAAGCTTTGTTTATTTTATAATGGATATCTTTTTCAGAATCATGAATTAAAATACTACTTGAGGGATTGCTTTTGCTCATCTTGCTGAAAACTTTAGAGTCTTCGCTTTTTCTTTCGGAGTTAAAGGTGGCAGGCAATGATGCATTGGCGGTTGAAGTGAAATCAGGGTTGGGAGTAGTGGCAGGGGCAATGAGTGGTTCGCATAATCCAGGTAGGAGATGATGATGTATGGAAACTGGAGTTTTCCAATCAAGTTTTGGAAATACCTCCCTCACCAACATATGGATTTTCCTTTGGTC
>JBKJYK010000247.1:0-7174 GCA_046715515.1 Candidatus Nitrosocosmicus sp. | reverse complement strand
ACCTAACATGTGCTGAGATTTTTCTTCATCTTTTCCATGCGTTAGTCCCCCCACCAGATAAATAATTCTTTTCACACCGCATTGGGTAGTTGCACAACTAAAATTTTCTGCAGTAGTTTTTTCCTTTTCTGAAAATTTTTTCCAATTTTTTGTAGGGCCTTCCATCGAGTGAACTAGGTAGTAAGCTATGTCTATTCAATCTAAAACATTCAAGCAGTCATTATAGTTAGATAGATCTCCTTCGATATTCTATGATCTTTGATTTATCATCATCATCTAGGTTCATAGTTGATTTTTTATTTCTGATAGGCAGCGAATATGGTATGGATAATGGCTGGATTTTTTTTATCGATTTATTTTTTGAGTAGGTGACTTCTTATAAAGCCACTTCCTCCAGTAACTAAAATTCGCCTTTCGTTTGCAATACCCAAGTTATTATTGATTGTTGCCCTGGCTCAAAATATATTCTTTTATTGATTTAGTTACTATTGGTAGTATTCTTGGGTCATTGATTTTTGGTATAATGTAATCTTCTTTTAGATGTTTCAAATCTACTAAATCTGCGATTGATTGGGAAACAGCAATAAGTATGTTTTCATCTATGTCTTTAATCCTTAAATCTAAAAGTGCTCTAAAAATGGACGGAAATACTACTGCGTTATTTATTTGATTTGGATAGTCGGATCTTCCTGTGGCAATGATTTTAGCTCCTGCGATTTTGGCGTCTTCTGGTAGTATCTCCGGATCAGGATTACTCAAGGCAAAAACTATGGGATCGCAATTCATGGACTGTATCATTTTACTGTCAAGTATGTTTCCATTCCCTGTCGTTCCTATAAAAATATCAGAGCCCTGAATAATGGCCTCTATGCCTCCTGATGCGTTTTTTTTATTTGTCTTGGATGCGATTTCTATTTTGTAAGGGTTAGCATAACTGCTTGTAACTTTTTGGGCTTCATTGTTATTGTCACTCTTGATGGGCAGTGTGTTAGTCAAATCTTCCCTGCCTTCATAAATTGCCCCCTTTTTATCAACTACAATTATTTCTTTGAATCCTGCCTTGTTTAGAACTTTAAATATCCCATATCCTGCAGAGCCAGCCCCTGCAATTATTACTTTAACATTTTCAATTCTTTTATTCACAATTTTCAGTGCGTTTATCAATGCCGCAAGTGTTATAGATGCCGTTCCGTGTTGATCGTCATGGAATATTGGAATAGATGTTTCTTTTTGCAATATTTCAACTATTTCTAAAACCTTTGGAGACTCTATATCCTCAATATTTATTGCGCCAAAATTAGGCTCTATCAATTTAACGAATCTGATTATCTCCTCTTTGCTTTGGGTAGCTATGCAAAGAGGATATGCATTTATGTTCCCCAATATTTTAAATAAAATCGACTTTCCCTCCATGACCGTTAATGCTGATTCCGGCCCGACATTTCCCAATCCTAAAACTCTTGTCCCATCACACACTATTGCAACGTTATTCCACTTTGATGTGTACTCATAAGCGAGTTCTTTGTCGCGGTATATCTGCTCAGCTACATAGGCAACTCCCGGCGTATATATAAGGTCTAAAATGCCTTTATCTGTTGCTTCATCCTCAAAAATTTTGTTAGGTGGAATCCTACTACAAATTTCTATTTTACCTTTGAGCATTTTATGAATCTCAATCGCATCATTATTTTTTGTCAATATTGATAAAGTTACTGTGATATTTTTATCTATATAAACAATAAAAACAAAGAGATCCGATCTGTTTTCTTCTGATGGTGTGTTTTGTATTGCCCAAGGTGAATTAATTTTACATTGAGTTAAGATACCATTGTGCCTTTTGAGATTAACTATTTAAAAATCTTGATTTCTAATGTGCTATTTTATTGGCTGCATTAAAATATCTGCAATAAAAAAATGAAGTTATTGCCCAAATGGAGGGGGTAAATCTGTTCCTGCGAATGTATTGCCCGCGTTAGGATCTGTATCTGATTTTGGTTCTTCGGTTATGATAAATTGTTTAAATGTATAGGGATTAACTAAGTTGGCTGCATATTGTAATTTCCCATCAACGGCTTGCCCTAAACTTAATTTATAGTTAGATCCGCCTTCATCTATTAACCATGCCTCAAATACTCTATCCTGTCCAGGAGTAGCAGTCATATTAGTTGATATGGTTGTCTTGGTACCTTGGGCATCAATGCTTACAGTTCCTATTTTCTCTTCACCAAATCCGGGACCTGGGTTTTTAGCTTTATTTATATCTACAGTAATGGGTGCTGCATTGATTGATTGATGACTTGCAGTTATTGAAAACATTATTGCTGTAACTAATCCAAATAATAATATTTTTTTTGAAATCATTGTTTAGGTTTATAAAACTACGTATAAATATCTTTGTCAATTTACCATTAAACATATATTTTGTTGATAATTTGAATTAAATCAAGACTTTTATTGTAAATAAATAACTATATAAATTAAAATACATTATTAAATATAGAACATTATTTGTATTTTTCAGTCAGAAATTTATTGTAGTCCCAAAACAATATTGTTATTTTGATTAACCATGTCTGTATATTTTATTCATCATGTCTGTTTTATGCTGTATTTGTCAATGTCATCAATCTTTAAGCTAAACCACAGTGTATTTCCGTCAAATTTTTCAACAAGTTTTTTTGGAATGCAAAACTGTTCTTTGCCTATGGTGCCCTTCTGCGTTATGATGTTTTCTAGATCTACTTGTTGTACCTCACCCAAGTCAAGCTCGTTTAGGCCGCGAGCTTCCTTTTTTATAGTTTCTGCCCATTTGATATTTGGATCTTCCATGCTATTCGGTATGAATATTCCTGATATCATATAAAAACGAAGCACAATAATGTGTACTAGGTTTTATCTTCCGTATTCATATAGCAGGATCTTTTTCTGTAATTGAGGGAAATTTTATTTTCATGACCTCAAAGGAGGGGTCTCGTTGTGGATAGTTGCAAGCATGCGAGAAAATGTTGATTAGTTTGTTAATACCGATGCTAATATACACAGCCATTTCCTGGTCAAGCCCTATCTGGATTCATGATTGCCAATGAATTAAGTTTTTCAAACTGAATATCGATTGTGAGTATGCGATTTTTTTACAAATACGGGTATGGGAGTGGGATATTGGTCCATGATATTTTGGATATGTCTAAATTAAAAATAATGGATTGTTTTCACATAACGAGCTTTTTATATTAAAAAAGAGGTTAAGGTACTAAAAAAATTATTTCCGTCGCCACGAATTAAACCGTTAAATAATTATTTTTCATTCCAATTGTAACTCTTTTAATGTATTTGCAGGCGGTTTTTGTATAATCGGGTTTATCAAATTTGTAAGTTAAACATTTGGATGGGGAATGAAGGTTTTTATAATGATGGTAAAGTGCCCCATATCCGGTAATCGGACAAAAGTGATATTTTGTTACTAATTGAAAATACTATAATGATATTTCAGATGAATCTAATCGAATCTGTTTGAAGCGTTGTCCCTTGATAAGAAACTTGAAAATGACTGTATTTGTTCTGTCAAAAAAAACATACTAAAGGATATGTGGAATGATATTTAGGCAAAGTAAAATTGCAACTTGCATGCTACATAATTTTGTTTTGCATTACCAATTTATTAGTAAAGTCTAATAATGGTGTATTGCATTATATATTATATAATTTGAATGATAAAAGGCAAAGTTAAGGTCATGATCATTGAAGATGAGCAAGATCTGTTAAATCTTTACAAAGAATTCCTAAGAAGTAAAGGTTATACTGTATTGGTCACCAATACCACTGCAACTCATATTGTGGCTGACTATTTGGAGTTTAAACCCGACATTATCCTTCTTGATTATAGATTACCTGGTGATAAAAATGGCGTTGATGCCGCAAAAGAAATCTTGGAGCAATATCCCACAGTACCTATAATGATAATTACTGCGTATGATTCCATTAAAAGTATCATTGATGGCGAAAAGATATTCGAAGGCAAAAAGATTGCTGTGGTTGTTAAACCAATAAAATTATTTTTATTAAACAAATTAATCAAGGAACTCCTTGATACCTAGTTTGGTTTTACTTTTTACCCAAAACTAATAATTAACCTATTGATGAATCCTACTTTATTACAATAAACCCCCTTTTTGCTTTAGAGTAACCTTATAGATACTCGTTAAGATATTGTAACCTTAAGTAGTAATGTTTTTATGTTACTTAACTTTCATCATCGGAATATTCATTTGCATTTGCTTTGATTCTAACTTGATTTTGTTTTTAGGTGACTGGATATTGTTTAGTAGTAAGTCAAGATCGCCAAAAATTGATTTTATTTCAAATAGCCGTTTTCTTAATGTGATTATATTGATATTTGCAGAATACGCTATTTTTGACTGGGAAATTTTTTCTCTGTTTTTTCTACATGTTGAATATAGTATTGCTGCTGCTATTGATAAGGGATCTTTTCCAATAAATGCTTGATTTTTTCTAATTGAAATCAATATGTCTAGAGCTTTTCGAGTAGTTCTTTCACTAATGTTGGACTCTTTGGCTATTTTATGCAAATAAAGCACCGGATCAACTTGAGTGTATACAATTTTAAACTCCCTTGTGAGAATTCGATAGCACCTTGCTGCAAAAACCTCGTTTCCATTGACTATTTTTGCTATTTCGGATAAAGTCCTCGGCAGAAATATTTTTTTACAGGTGATATAAACACAAGCTATTATCATCTCCTTTATTGACCTGCCTTTGATTAATCCTGTTTCCAATGCCTTTCGATAATAAGAAAAAGCTTCCTCAACACACGCTAATGTAAGGCTTATCTTATCCTTTAGCCGATTCAATATGTCTATTGCTATCTTTAGGTTTCTTTTTTCATTAGAATAGCTAACAATTTTGTTTAAAAACTCAATCTTGTTGCGAGTTTGTTGGCTGGTTGGCCATTCCTTTGACTTGGATGTATAGGAATCTGCTATAGTTGTAGATATGCCTTGATTATACAGTGTTAGTGAATGTGGCAAAACCGTATTGAATTCGTTTTTACCTTTGGGATATTCGTTGTCTAGTTCCATATCATTTAATTTGTCTTTTATTACAATCCCGCAATGACTGCAAATTTTTTCTCCGTTTTCATAGTCGTAAATAACTGTATGAGAATGATTAATTTCTCCTTGGGGGCTTATTACTTCTTGTAGACAGCTTCTCATCATACGCAAAAATAGATGTAGATTATATTTAAGACAATGTTTACTAGTTGAGTGTTCTGTTACTTTCGATTACCCGGGGTTACATACAGTTACAAATTTATGTTATGGTGATAGTATGTAATTGTATAATCATTGCCTGTATCAACTCCACCGTCTTCATCAGTTAGATCCTTTCGTATAGATAAAGCGTTCTCTGAAATATTACATAATGAGGCCGACCGAATGGGGATATCTGTCAATGCAATGATGAATTCCATCCTTAAACAGTATACAGAATTCACAAGGTTTCAATCAAAACTTGATATGATGGTGATAAATCGTGAAATATTTACGAGTATTTTAAAATGTATTGAAGAAAATCAGGCTTTTGATTTAGGATTGGAAATGGGTACAGAACTGCCTAATGACACAATATTGTTTTGGAAAAAGCATGTGTCAATGGATTCAGTTATTGAATATATTGAGAAAATACTATGTACTTATGGAAGGATTGGAACATATGATGAAATAAATGAAGCAAATAAGAAAATAATTGTAATTAGGCACAGATTGGGTTTTAAAGGCTCAAAGTTTTTACTTGGATATATTAAGTCGTTGTTTAAGAATATGCTTGAGAAGGATTGTGAAATACAAATTACCGATCATTCTATAAAGGTTCAATTAGACATTATTACAGAATGATTGTTGTCTAATATCATTAATCTGGATGAAATAAAGAATTTCTATGATAATAGTTTATAATGAAAATTTAATGTGAATTTGCCATACTACTATATTAAATAAAATAAAAACTTTATTTACTACTTAACGTAATGAGATTTAAAATGTACATTGCCAAATATATATTAGCAATATTTACCATTGTAGGAATTTCTGGTTTGCTTTATACTTCAAGCTTTTTGCCATCTGTCTTTGCACAAAATACACCCAGTGATAGTACTGGATCACAACAACAAGGTGTAGGAACTTTTGAGGAACTTGAAAACTTGACACAGGGAAATCAAGACTTACTATCCAACGGCAGTGATATCTCCAATGCTTCGTTATCTTCTGGTTTAGAATTGGAGCAAGATACTGACCAACCCAATGCAACAGCAGCCGCAAACGAAACAGATCAACAACAAGCAGGTCATGATCCACAAGGCCAAATTGGACCATCTTTAGATCCATCAGCACAACCACAACAAAACCAAACTGAACAACAGCAACCACCACAACAAGCAGGTGAACAACCACAACAAAACCAAACCGGACAACAACAAGCAGGTGAACAACCACAACAAAACCAAAGTCAAGGCCAAGGACCTTTAGACCAAATACTGGGACCTATTAAAGGCTTATTTGGTGGAAATTAATAGGTATCTAATTTTACATAACTAATATAATAAAATGGATACCCAACAATGTTTTATTTTATTTTATTTGCATTTCAATAATCGATATACAAAAAAGTCTTTGTAAAGAATGAGTTAAAAGCTTTTAGCAATGGGACTTAAATTCCATGATTATTCTATATGTCGGCCAACAGGGTGAAAACTAGTTGGAATTGTTTATTGTATTGGTTTGGACTTTCAATTGCCGTAGAAATAACTTGTTTTTTGGTTTACGTGATTATCTTAAACCTTAACTGCCGTGTTTTTATCTCCTATGCAGATGAATATCTAATAACAAACAGCAATATTTTTTATTGTCTCTAAATACGTTTATATTTTTATAGAGATATCAAAATACCGGTAGAAAAAATAACTGTCGAAATCTAAAATTAAACAAACATCATCTAATACTTTGTTAAAAAAACCTAAAATATTGCCTGTGGCTGTAGTTATACCCGCATTTAACGAAGAAACAACTATTCATAAAACACTTGAGAGTTTAAAGAACCAAACGTGTTTACCTGAAACCATTATAGTAGTAGATGATTTCTCATCCGATAAAACTGGGGA
>JBKJYK010000246.1:0-5395 GCA_046715515.1 Candidatus Nitrosocosmicus sp. | reverse complement strand
CTCATACCATTTTCAAATATTTGTTCCATAGAGTTGATTTTCCCGCTAGCTACCATCATCCCCAAAGTAGTTCGGGGCTTCCACTCAACTTCAGCCTCTTCCCTTCTTGCCATCCTACTCATCTAATTCACCTTTATTGGTAATCGAATAACAAGACTCGACAAAATTAATATTGTTTATTTTAAACACATCCTACCTTACTAAAAACAGTGATATTTTTTTATTTATTATTCTTTCGTTATTTGAAGCTAAAAACATCTTTTTACCCTTTTTGCTGCTGATCGAAACTGCTGGAAAGTATTTTATTCTTTATTTCTTCAAAATGTTTTGGATATTCTTCAGGATCCAAATTATTGTTAAGCAGTTTTGAAAACCTTTTTTCATATAGATTTTTATCCCGTTTTAATACTGTAGCATACTTGGCAACATGAGTGCCATTTATCCTGTTTTCATCAGGCATAGATTCTTCAGATAATGGTATTTTAACCCCTGCTGAAGCAACCCCTTTCAGACATGCAGCAATTTTACTTGTAAAAGACGTTTTTCCGGTATATAAAATGGCAGAGTCATTATTTTTACTAATCATCTTCTTACCCATCAACAAACCCACCAAGAAGCTAGCAGATAGATTATTTGATGCCCCCTTCCATCCATATTTTGCGAGTTCTTTGCTATTTGAAAAATTAAGCACTATATCACCTTTTAAGTTTGGTTTTATCAATTGACAATGAATATTTTCATTGCTAGTCCTTATGGTAATAAAATTACGTCTGCTAATTAATACTGCTTTTCGTTTTCTATAATTTGTTTTTTTGTTTCTAATTCTTTTAAGTGTTCTAATATAAGACATTTAATTCATCCTCTCTCTTTATCTAACTATCAACAAAAAACTTTTGATTCTCTTATAAACGTTTTAAACCCAATAACAATAATTATTGTTATCGTTATTGTTATTTTGTTTTTAAAACATTTTCTTTGATTATAGTCGCCCTTTGTTGGCTATCAAACTTGCAAATATGCCTGCACCTATGCCATTATCAATATTTACTACGGCAAGACCAAAAGAACAACTCTGAAGCATAGATGATAGTGAGCCGATTCCGTTTGATCCGAATCCATACCCAACAGAAGCAGGAACACCGATCACCGGAATGTTAACCAATGAGGTAACAACGGATGATAAAGCCCCCTCCATGCCTGCAACCACCACCAAAACATCCACATTGTTAGATATCATTTCTTTGAGTGATAAAAGTAAACGCTGAATTCCGCTTATACCAACATCATACCCAAGAAAGGTTGAGCACCCCATTGATAGAGATGCTATTCTGGCCTCTTCAGCAATACCAATGTCAGACGTACCTCCACAAATAATTCCAATCTTCCCACCCCTATTGGCAGGCAAAGAATTTTTTGTATCATAAATTAGCATAGAACTACTGTTGTACCCTCTTTCAACAAAAAACCCTTTTTTTTTAAAGTGATTAATTAATTTTTTTATTGCAATCGGCCTAATCTTACTGATTATAACATAGCCCTTTTTTTCTAATATTTTATCAGAAATAGTGACAATCTCCATAGTTTTTTTGTTTATTGCTAAAACTATCTCAGGAACAGATTTTCTTAAATCCCTGTTCATATCTATTTGCGCAATATTGTTTTCAATATACTCTATAGAAAAAAGTGAAAGGGTTTTTATTACCTCATCCAAACTTTTTTTATCATTGTAATAGTCTAACAAAATATCTTTTAAATCCATTTCGGCATTACTAAAATTAATTAAGAAAGACTGGAAATAGCTTCTTTTACACTGTTTGCGCCCTTTATTAATTGATCTTTTTCAAACTCATCTAATGGCAACTCCATTATCTTTTCAATGCCTTTCTTTCCAACTATAGCCGGTACTCCAAGACATACATCTCTAATCCCATATTGCCCATCAAGATATGCCGAAATTGGGATTACTGCTTTCTTATCTTTAACTATGGATTCAATCATTGTTGATACGGCATTTCCTGGCGCATATACAGTCGCACCCTTAAATTTAATTACCTCGGCAGCAACCTGTTTTGTCTTTTCATAAATTTGCATGGACTGTTCTTCGTCTATAAATTCGCGTAATGGTATACCAGAGATAGACGAAAATCTGATTAAAGGCAACATATTTTCTCCATGTTCGCCTATAACCATAGCAGATATTGATTTTCTAGAGACTTTAGTGAAATCATGAATAAAACTAGTAAATCTAGACAGGTCGAGCATCCCTCCCATTCCCATCACCTTATTTGAAGGAAATTTGGTAGTTTTTAATGCCAAATATGTCATTGGATCAAGAGGGTTAGTTACAACAATTAATATACAATCATTGACATTTTCAGAGATCTTTAATGATACATCCCGCACTATCGATGCATTAGTTTTAAGTAAATCCATCCTTGTCATTCCAGGTTTTCTGCCGACACCTGCAACCAGAACAACAATGTCCGTGTTCTTTAACTCAGAATAATCATTGGAGCCCACAATATAGCTGTCCAGACCTTTTTCTGATAGCTGGTGATTTATATCCATCGCCTCTCCCTGCGGTAAACCTTCAACAATGTCCAGCAAATTTATTTTAGGATCCAACTCTCGAAGACCGCAGTTTAATGCAACAGATGCACCAACCTTCCCAGAACCAATTATTGATATAGTCATAACAAAGTTGAATTTAATTTTTTATTTATAGTTTTAAGTTACGAAATGCAGTAATGGATTAAACCATAATTATAATAATGTCGATAATTAGGACGAAAGCGATTTAAGATATTCCAGAAAGGGGACAAATGGATGGTGGTCTGACGCATTTAACATATTTAAAATATTGAAAGTTCAAAGAAAATGAATATACCTAAATAAACTCATAGAAGAAGATAAGATCGACATCAGGTATTTTAAATGAATAAGATAATAGTCATAGATTCTCAGATAGCAGGAATTTCTGGGGACATGTTACTATCAAGCTTGATTGATAGCGGGGCAGATAAGAAAAAAATCATAAAAAACATCAACAAAATACAAAGTTATTTTCAGGATTCAAAGATAAACAAAATCGATTTTATTAAAACAGAATCAAACGGCATAGGTGCCACAAGGTTTATCTTTGAATTTGATGAAAAGTTAAAAGAAAAAAATGCAGTAGATATGTATGGGGTAATTGCAAACTGCTGTCATAACATAGGTTTATCGGAAAAAGCAAAGAAATTTGCCATTGAATCCATTAAAACAATTATCAACGTGGAATCTAAAATCCATAATAAGGATATAAAAGAACTTCACCTGCATGAATCATCAAGCATCGATACTGGCGCGGACCTTATTGGTTGTGCAACAGCACTTGACGACTTGGATTTATTGAACAATTCCACATTTTATTCTACAAAAGTTGCAGTTGGTGGAGGTTTAACAAATTTCTCCCATGGCAGTCTCCCAAATCCAACAAATGCAATATTAGAAATTTTTAAACTGCATGAAATTGCAATAATTGGAGGTCCAATTGAAACCGAGTTGACTACACCCACAGGAGCAGCAATGCTTGTGAACTTAAAGCCCAAAAAGATAACAAACTATCCAGAATTTATTCCTGAAAGAATAGGTTATGGAACTGGAACCAAAGAATTCAACACAATTCCAAACATATTGAGAGTTTCAATAGGCAGATCAGACTTTTTTAGTGATATTCAAACAGATACAGTAACAATCCTTGAAACAAACATTGATGATATGAATGGGGAGATACTTGGAAATTTGGTAGAAAAGTTATCATCAGGCGATATTGAAGGGGTAAAAGATGTAATTGTAATTAACGGGATATCAAAAAAAAATAGGCCTGCATATATACTGAAGGTAATTTGCTCTGATGAAAATGAGAAGAAAATAGCAGAAACAATTTTTGAAGAATCAGGAACTTTGGGTATAAGGAAAACAAAGACCGAGAGATATATTTTAGCTAGGTTCAATCTTTTAGTTCCGATAGAAATAGAAAAACAAAGTTTTATTATCAATGTGAAAATATCAAAAAATTCCAATGGTGAAATTACAAATATAAAACCAGAATATGAGGATATAAAGAGAATTTCAGATAAAATAAATTATCCATTAAAGAGAACAATGGATATTGTCAATAATTTAATATCCCAAAGAAACCTATATGATATTTAACATAGTTTGAATTCAAAAACATTTGCAAAAGAAGAGGAAGAGAGGAACACAGAATCAGAAAAGGAAGATAATAAGGAGCAGGAGCAGAAAATGGAATATCAATACCCATACAAAATCAATGATGCCCTAGAAGCCAAATATGAAAGTTTAATTGAATGGTTTAAGCTAAAAAACGATAAAGTTTTGATTGCGTTGTCAGGAGGAGTTGACAGTGCGGTAGTGGCACTTGTTGCAAAAAATGCCTTGGGAAGGAAAAACGTTTTAGCAATTACAGCAAACTATCAAACACTACCAAGTGAAGAATTAGAGACAGCAGTAAGGGTGGCTAATGAGTTAGACATAAGTCATAAAATAATAAAATACAACGAATTAGATAACCAAGATTTTATAAAAAACGACAGTTTAAGATGCTTTCATTGCAGAAATGAGCTGGCAGACAACCTGCTCACATTAGCCAGTCAAGTGGATTTTAAATTAATAGTTGATGGAAGTAACACAGATGATTTAAATGATTATAGACCAGGTATGGTAGCACTGCATCAAAAAGGAATTAAAAGCCCGTTAATAGAAACAGGTTTTAATAAAAATGACATTCGAAATCTAGCAAAAGCTAACAAATTATCTATATATGATAAACCTTCCAATGCTTGTCTGGCCTCAAGGATTTCTAAAAACATACAAATAACACCTGCAAAGTTAAAAAGCATTGAAAATTGTGAATCAATTATAAAAAAGACTTTCAATGTTAAACAGGTAAGGGTAAGAGATCATGGAGATTTAGCTCGAATAGAAGTAGAAAAAGAAGAAATAACAAAATTATTTGATATGGATAAATTAAATGAAATAGAGTTAACCTTTAATGAGAATGGTTTTAGATATGTTACAATAGACATAGGCGGATACAAAAAAAGCGGATTAACTGTTTCTAATAAGGGGAATGATAAATATATCCAGATTAAAAAAATACCAAGACACAACAACAGCCATAATCAACTATGTTGACAAACGAAAGTAAAAGCAACAATTTTATATATTTAGATAATGCAGCCTCAACACCAATCGATAAAGAAGTAATTGACGAGATGCTGCCATATTTGACCTGTAGTTATGGAAATCCATCGTCACTTCACAAATTAGGCAGGTCTTCAAGGCAAGGCATCTTAAACTCCCGTTTCAAAGTATCTAAACTGATAGGATG
>JBKJYK010000245.1:0-4183 GCA_046715515.1 Candidatus Nitrosocosmicus sp. | reverse complement strand
TGTCCATTCTTTATGACAACATCCTTTCCGGGCCTTTTAGAGGATTTGTTCCATTTTGAAGTTATGATAAAGTTAAAGTCTTTTGGCAAAAATAATGAAAATAATTGTTTACCAGAATATAATGGCTTGCCATCCTTTTCTGTCTCGGGTTTAGGTAATGGTCCATCATAGCCACCCAGATAAGCCAAGTTTGAAATTTCATCTGCAGTTAAAAATGTTTCATCTTTAGTTAAAAGAAATGCACCTGTGATAAAGTCGCGTATACCACCAATAATTGGACCACCATATCGGGGCGAGATAATTTGATCTTGAACTCTCATCAAAAGTGCTGCTTCTGCACGAGCCTCCTGACTTTGTGGAACATGTAAGTTCATTTCATCACCATCAAAATCAGCGTTATATGGAGGACAAACAGCAGGGTGTACCCTGAATGTACGGTATGGCAAAACTCGAACGTTATGCGCCATAATTGACATTCTGTGTAACGATGGCTGCCTATTGAAAATAACAATATCACCCTCCAACAAATGTCGTTCCACCGTGTAACCAATTGCTAAAGAATCAGCGATTGGTGCTCGGTCGGCGACATACTCCAACCTTATTTTTACACCATCGGGTCGGATAATATAATTAGCACCAGGGTATATATTAGGTCCATTTAACACGAGTTTTTTTAATTTTTCAATGTTCCAATTAGACACGGTCTCTGGAATTGTAAGTTTTTTTGCAACATCACTGGGAACACCTACATCAGAAATGTGCAAATTTGGGTCGGGGGAAATTACGGTTCTGCTGGAAAAGTCAACTCTTTTGCCAGACAGTGAACCCCTGAACCGCCCTTCTTTGCCTTTTAGTCTTTGGGTTATTGTTTTAAGAGGTCGCCCAGAGCGATGATGTGCTTGAGGTATGCCTGAAACTTCATTGTCAAAATAGGTTGTCACATGATATTGTAATAAATCAACAAGGTCTTGAACAATTAAAGGTGGAGTCCCGGCTTCCTTGCTTTCTTTTAGCCTCTGGTTTACCCGGATAATGTCGACCAACTTATGTGTAAGATCATCTTCTGATCTAATCCCAGTCTCCAAAATGATAGACGGTCGTACTGTAACCGGTGGTACAGGTAAAACTTGTAAGATAAACCATTCTGGTCGAGCAGTTTTGGGGTCGTATCCTAAAAGAATCAGATCGTCGTTTGAAACATTCACCAATCTTTCTCTAATTGTAATTGGCAGTAGCCTATTCTCACCCACATCAGTTTTTTCTACAAAAATAGTAGGTTTTGTAAAGATTAGGTCATATTGTTCTTTTTGGCAATGAGGACAAACTTTTACTTTTTTCGCTTTTTCTATGATATCATCTCTAACATTTTCAAGGGTAATTACGGCATAGGGAGCCTTGCTGTCACGCAAATTTTTGTATTTAACAAGGTCCTCATTACTTAACTTTATTCGATTGCAAGATCTGCAGGTAATCAACAATAATTTATGAATATCATCTATAAAGGCAATGTGCAGAACAGGCTCAGCTAGCTCGATATGCCCAAAATGACCAGGGCATCGAGCGGAAGTATTACCACATGTAGCACATTTTTGTCCAGGCTCCAAAGTTCCCAGCCGGCTATCCATAAGACCCCCTTGGACAGACATACCATCTTCATCATACGTTTCAGGAGCAGTTATTTCCGTTACACTGAATTTCCTAACCTCTACAGGAGACCAAATACTAAATCTAATTCCATCAAGGATTTTAAAGGATTCATCACTCATTAAAATTCACCGACACCATATCCATAAAATGAAATATCAATCAAACTTTCTCCTTAATTAGTAATCTTGGAGCAACATTTAAACTCATCATTTCTTGCAACAGCAGTTTAAAGGCATAGGCAATGATTACATTCGAAACTTTTCCTTTATCACCGCAGACTCTGCAAACGTATTTTCTTTGTTTGGTGTCATAATAAGACAATAAACCGCATCTTTCACATATGTTTACTTCCGCTTTATCGGATTCTTCCAGAAGTCTATCCTTCAGCATCATTGACGCACCGTATGCAATCAAACAATCTCTCTCCATTTCCCCAAATCTCAAACCACCACCTCTAGCTCTGCCTTCAGTTGGTTGTTTTGTTAACATTTGAACTTGTCCTCTTGCCCTACTGTGGATTTTATCCGCAACCATATGGTGGAGTTTTTGATAGTATACTACCCCCACATAAACTTCGGCAGGAAAACGTTTTCCGGTTCTCCCATCATACATTGTTTCTTTCCCACTATGTTTAAAACCATAGCTTTCCATTACTTCTTTTATGTCGTTTAGTTTCTCCCCCAAAAAAGCAGAACCATCGACTATTTTTCCCCTTAGGGAAGCAGCTTTCCCACCAAGCGATTCCATGAACATACCAACAGTCATTCTCGATGGAAAGGCATGCGGATTTATCATAACATCGGGAACTACCCCATCTTCAGTGTATGGGAGATCCTCCTGATTTACAAGCATTCCAACTACCCCTTTTTGACCATGCCTTGAGGCAAATTTGTCGCCAATTTCAGGAATTCTCATGTCCCTGACCCTAATTTTATACATTTTGCCGCCTTCCACAGATTGAGTCATAATAACAGTATCGACCACACCACTTTCGGATGGTCTGACACCGATAGACGTGTCTCGCCTATATGGACCTTTTACCTCGAATTCTTTATACTCTTCCATAAATCGCGGAGGGGAAGTTCGGCCTATTAGAATGTCACCCCCGTTCACTACAGACTCATGCATTATGGCTCCATCTGGCTCCAGTAAACGGTAAGCTTTTTCTCCACGGTATCCCCTGATATTAGCCTCTGAAGAAGGAATCTCAAAAATGTCCTTCATTCCACCAGGATATTGCTTTGCTTCAGCTTCGTATACACGATAGAAAAAAGTCCTAGACAAACCCCTATCTATTGAAGATTTACTGAATACTACAGCATCCTCTATATTGTAACCTTCATATGGCAATACTGCAACTACACAGTTTTGTCCCGTAGGTCTATCATCCAGTCCAAGCAAGTTTATTGCTTTAGTGCTTACTACGGGCATTTGAGGATATAGCATAAAATGTTGCCTAACATAAGTACTGGCATTCATAAGGGGTGTTGAGAATCCTAGGCTTTGCTTAGCCATTGCACTCTCATATGTGTTTCTTGGAGACTGATTATGTTCAGGGTATGGTATAATGGAGGCTCCAACACCGAGTATTGCAGATAGGAAAATTTCAACATGGGTGTGGTCTGTGCTCAAGTTCTTTACATCACTTGCAATATAACAATTTTCTTCTTCGTTTGCATCCACAAGTTCCACAATTCCCATGTATAGCAAATCTGTCCAAGAAAGGAATTTTTTATATACCTTTTCTAGTATCTCCTTGGTTAATAAAACATTACCATCTTTAATAATGGTAAGTGGACGAAGAACTCTTCCCGAATTACAGCTTATGTACAGTCTTTTTGTAGCCTTTTCATTTATTGATGAATAATAGTAAACTCCCATGTGAGGATGCATTCTCCCTGATCGTCTCATAGTTCTCAGACGATTAGACAAATGCCTGCCATCTTCAATATAGCCAATTAAACGGCCATCAACAAAAACTCTTGTACCCCTAAATTTTAAATCGTCGTTTGCCTCATTAACATTTTGAACACCCAATTCATACAACTTCTCTATTACATCCGATGATAGCACACTAACAGAAATTATTGCTGAAAGTGCCAAGTTTTTGACCAATCCACAGTTTGAGCCCTCTGGAGTTTCAGCAGGGCAGATTCTTCCAAAATGGGTCGCATGCAAATCTCGTGCTTCGAAGTTTGGTTGGCTCCTGCTTAGTGGCGACTGAATGCGTCTAAGGTGGCTCACAGTAGACATATAATTTGTTCTATCCAAAAGTTGAGTCACACCAACTCTGCCTCTTCCCCAATTTCCAGTAGCTATGGCATTATTGAGTTTGTCGGAAATGATTCCAGGTCTTACTGCTGCAGCAACAGCATTAATTCCCCTTTTTTGACCAGACCTTTCTAATTGATATTTCATATCTCGAATAAGATTTCTAAAAGCAGTTCTGAAAAGTTCAGCTAAGATTTGACCCGCAAATTTAATTACCTTGTTCCCATAGTGATCTTTGTCATCGGTCTCTACCCACCCCATGTTC
>JBKJYK010000244.1:0-4179 GCA_046715515.1 Candidatus Nitrosocosmicus sp. | reverse complement strand
TGTCTGGGGTGTCCAAATGTCCATTAGAAAAAATCGATTGCAAATCAGATTCATCATACTTAAACCCATCATATTCACTATTTTGTTTATAGTATACATGTAAATAATATAACGTACTGATAATCTGATAGGATCTACCCATCATTTCTTTAATGCTAAAACTAATCGGTTCAATTGGGGAAGACTTCCACATAAAATAAAACCTAACCAAATCCACCGAATTTTCGTTTAAGAGTGAGACAGCCTCTATAACATTACCCACACTTTTACTCATTTTGTTTCCTTTTTCATCCAGTACATGGCCCGTAAATAAAAAAGATTGGAATGGAGATGTGGATGAATTTCTTAAAACAATGTTTAGCATCAATAAGGTATACGCCCAACCTCTTGTTTGATCAATTCCCTCAGTAAGAAAGTCAACAGGTATCAATTCGCCATATTCCACATCGGTTAAAGATGCGAAAGGCGCACTGCCACTGTTGTGCCAAGTATCCAACACAAAAGACTCCCTATTCATCACATTTTGGCAATTTGGACAAACAATCTGTATTTTATCAATCCATGGTCTATGCAGTTCAAAATCTTCGCCATCGGGTAGACTAATGGCAGATTCAATTATTTCCTTCCTAGAAAACAATCCCTTTTTAGCCGAACATGCAATACATGTCCATATTGGCAACGGAGTTCCCCAAAACCTCTCACGAGATATGCACCATGGAACTTTTTCTTTGATTATTTCAATAAACCTGTTTTTTGGCTGATCATAAAAATAATTTACTTTGTTTGCAGCATCAATTGGTTTATCATCAAGTCTATCAATCAAATAAAAGAACTCCCTTCTAGCCAGCCACACGACTTTGTGATGGGATCTCCAACAAGTTGGATACCTGTGATTTATTTTACCGTATTTGACAACAGAGTTAACTTTACGCATTTCATTAACTACCAATTCATCAGCATCCCTGACAAAAAGATCTCTGAACTTGCCAGTTTTTTCGGTAAATGTGACTTTATCATCTATAGGGACAAAAATAGGAATATTGCGCCTAGTCGCAATTTCAAAATCTTGCTCCCCATTTGCTGGTGACAGATGAACTATGCCACTTCCAGTAGTTGTATCAACAAAATCGTCTGCAACCACAAAATGAATTAATTTCTTTGACGCCAGATCATTTAATCCAGGTATATCGCTAACAATAGGGTGTATATAGTATTTTCCTTCAAGTTCCTTACCCGTTAAAGTAAGTACAACATCATAATCAGATATTTTTAATTCGGACATGATAGTAATTAACCTGCTCTCAGAAACTATCCATTTTTCATATCGGTCATTATTTTTAACGGTAGTTAACACATATTTCGCTCCAGGATTTACCCCAACCAATTCATCAGTAACCATTGTGAAAGGCATGGTGGTCCAAACAATTAAAAAAATGTCTTCATTTTCCAGTTGCACTTTGTAAAAAAGGGATGGATCGTCTACCATCTCATAACTTTGGTTAATTTCCGAATTACTAAGTGAAGTTTGGCATGAGGGACAATATGCCACAACCCTAAAGCGCTCTTTTAAAATGTCATTGTCGTACGCCTTTTTAACACACATCCATTCTCTCTCTATATAAGAATCAGTAAATGTCCAATACGCATTCTCATAGTCAAATGACATGCCGAGCAAAATGTCCGTATTAATCCATTTTTTATTGTTTTCTAGGATAATCTTTTTGCATGTTTCAACTATTTTCTCAATTCCCACCTTTTTTAAATTCTCAAACTTATTGCCAGTTAATCCCAAAACTTTTTCTGCCTGCAACTCGACTGGCAGTCCCTGGGCATCCCATCCAGCCCTAAAAATAATTCTTTTTTTTTCAAGAGTGTTCTTACGGTACCAAAAATCCTTTATTATGCGGCCTCTCAAATGTCCTATATGGGGCTCCCCGTTCATAGTAGGGGGCCCCTCTACAAACCCAATGGTTTTAGAAAAGTTATTACTGTCATTGAGATAACTATGGATAATATTTTTTATTTGTGAATTCTGATAGTATTCACGCATATTTTTTTCAATCAGTTTGAGATCAAGTTTATCCCCCAAATCCATGCTATTGTTTGAACCGAGCTATTCCAATCTTTATATTTTTGGAAATTATTATTTGAGCTAATTTATCTGGTAGCGTCAGTTGTCAATTCATGCAATTCAATGAATCAGTTAAAAACATTATCAAATAAAATTCCGAGGTATCATTCCATGGAATGAAGTTCCATATTACATAATGCAACACATATTACATAATGACACACCAAAGGGAACCATAGAATTATATTCAAACAATATTGTAAATTTTACATGAATCAGTTTGATAATATTGGCTCTGGAAAGAATCCGCCTAGCGATATTTACGCTGTAATAGAAATTCCAAAAGATAGTAATATCAAATATGAGATAGATGAGAAAACAGGTATATTGTTTGTAGATAGGAAACTGTTTACCTCTATGACATATCCATTTAATTATGGATTTGTTCCCCAAACAAAAGAAGAGGATGGAGATCCCATTGATGTTTTAATTTTAAGTAATGATCAATATCTACCGTTATCTACAATTAGAGCGAAACCAATAGGGGTATTAATAATGGAAGATGAAGAAGGAAAGGATTCAAAAATAATAGCAGTCCCAGACAAAAAGATCGATACAAGCTATTCCAAGATTAATGACATTGAGGAGGTGGATAATGAAATACTGGAAAAGATAAAACATTTTTTTGAACATTACAAAGAGTTGGAAAAAGATAAATTCGTCAAGGTTATTGAATGGAAAAACAAAAACGTAGCCGAAAAATTGATAACTGATGGAATTCTCAGGTTTAAGGAATAAAACAGAGAAATTAAAGGGCCTTGAATTGCTCACTCCATCGCATATACCCCCTTACCATATCTGAACTTACACTAGGTTTTCGCACCTTAATCAGGTCTTTGAAATCAACCAAATTTAATGCTCGAGGTACCACGGACTCATCCAAAGGGTCACCGGTTTCAAACAGCTCATTTACAACTCTTAATTGTGCAGATTGACATATATCTTTTATATCACTTGCACTGTATGATTCAGATAATTTAGCTAATTCATCTATTTTTAAAGACGAGTCATTATTTAATTTTGAAACATATTGCTTGAAAAGGTTTTTCCTGGAGAGCATATCAGGCAATGTCACATAAATCCTTTTTTGAAATCGCCTTAGAAATCCAGATTCCAAACTCCAGGGTTTGTTGGTAGCTCCAATTACATAAAGGAATGACTCTCGGGATTTGTCATTGATGCCATCCATTTCAGTCAAAAATTGGTTTTTAACTCTAACCTCACCACCCACTTCCCCATTTCTAGTACCAAGCAAAGAATCTATCTCATCTATAAATAGCAAAATAGGGACTTTTTCCTTTTCGTGCAATTTTCTTGCAAAAGTAAACAATTTTGAAATGTTTTTCTCAGCCTCTCCTAACCACTTACTCATCATAGACGGGGCATCTATGTTAATGAAATAACCATGTATTTCAGCAGCAGTTGCAGCTGCAAGTAAGGTTTTTCCACATCCCGGTGGACCAAACAACAATATTCCACGTGGCCAACCTAAAGGAAATAGATCAGCCCTTCTGGTAGGGTAAACAATTGATTCCCGGATGGCCCTCTTTGCATCATCTAAACCTACAACCTCATCCCAAGATACCAACGGTTTCTCTTTGAGAACCAGGTTTTCAAACTCTGAATTTGATTCGGACGTTTTGTTGGTATCGGATAAGTCGGAGGGTTCTTTGTTACGGTTATTAGTATGGTTAAAATGGCCGTTAGCAGGATAAAATGAGGATTTATCCAGATTTTTGGAGACAGAGTTGTTGTTTTTAGTTAGTGCATTGGATGGTTTGTTTATTGACATGTTCTTATTACTTATGATGGCGGCAAACTCCCTAGCATTTTGGGACTCATCATCCATAATTCCATTTGCCATTTGTAAAGATTTAATTCGATTTTGATAGGCGCTAGCCCTTTCCAAATACACCCTATTTAATTTGTATTCAGGGTATATTTCGACCAACCTTATTAAAGCCTCGCTAGCACGCTGATAGGATTGAATCGCAACAGAATGAGAACCTTGAGAATCGAGTTTTATTGCCTCAGCAGCATACTTACTC
>JBKJYK010000243.1:0-22719 GCA_046715515.1 Candidatus Nitrosocosmicus sp. | reverse complement strand
ATAGTAAATGTTGTTTTAGTACATCAAAAATCACATTAAAAGTAAAAAGGTAAAAATTTAAGGTGTGTTGTTGTGCAATAAGAAAATTTTACAAACAAGTTCACTATGAAAAATTTTTTTTTGATAGTTTGATTATGATGTAGATTAAGGTCGCAAACTACCGAATAAACGAGGTTACTTTCTTTAACAAACTACAAATGCAAGGACATTCATTAGTGTTTATAAAAGTAGGCAAGGTATTTTTTTAATGCACTAAGAAATGAGAATAAACAGCACCTTACTGATCTGTAAGTCACCTAGTTCTTTTAAATTTAGGAGTTTCCTTGTATATGCCAGTAGGATTGTTTAGAAACGATAGTTTTTCGCTATCTGTAGTATTGAATAAGATTATTCCCTGAAAAGTGAAACCTCTGCTACTAATTATTCAGATATTAGAAGACATCCAATCAATTGTTTGACCATCCTCAGTTTTAATTGCTCCTTTTCCTTTTGACGGGACTGATTTATCAGGTAGATAAGTATTAGTAAACGTAATGTTGTTGGTCACATTTCATATACACTCATAACCCCTCGCTCCAAGAATTATTCTTTTGTGACGTGAAATGGTTCGGATGAAAGTTCTTTAGTTGCTAGAAAATCTCCAGTAATAGCTTGGTACATAGGCTCAGATAGGTTTAATGAATTAGTTTGCAATTTTGTGTTACCATTAATTAATTGAGAAATCGGAGCAAATGGAAATTCCATGTTTTCATTAAAGACCATATCAATTCATAATGATATAAAAATAGAACTAATCATAAACTTTATCTGGGCCATGTTTTAAAATCACCTATAAAATATTTTTCGTTAAATAAATTAATAACGATATTTTAGCATAAATACATTATTGGTGCTTGGAAAAAGGAACCAAAAATTCAACCATAGTCTTTCTCTTATCCATAGCCAAATCAAATAACCACCACCTATCTCACACAACCAGGCGATAAAGAAGAAAAATAACGAATGTAGATTTAAGCTAATTTGCTATTATATATTGGCATATGCCTCAACTATTTTGGGTTTAATATTATCCATATCTTGCATATCTTTGACTATATGCTCTAGAGACTGTTCTTTTCTACTTCTCCTTGTGGAAACTATCAAGATATCTTTTCTTGACTGTACATCTAAAAAATACCTAAAAGTTAAAGATTTAGCATATACGATTCTATGAGGACGAACTTCCTCAATTACATTTTCACCCAATGACTTTACAAATTTTCTCAAATACAGCAATAAGGCCTTTGTTTGGTCTTCTAAACCATTCAAGTGAATATCAAAGGGGATAGAGGATTTATCTGAATAATGTCCAAATTTACTCATACAACATGTAATTGTAGTAAAAGCCTTATACATTTGTATCAATTCAATAGATTTCAAATTGTTAGAAAAAATTCGCAAATAACATATTCTCAAAATTGATCTATTATTAACAAAACTCAAAAAGACAATAGCCGAATCTCAAGTAGAATACTTGCATCATTGTTTGGCATTTTAATCAAATGCAAAGTTTAGAAATGTATGTTTGTTATAGTAGATTGAAGAAAATTTATAACTCAAAAGAAAACAAGTTACAGTAAGTTAAAGCACATATGTTTGCATTCTAAAGATGAATATGGCCCTCATCTAAAGCCAGCATAATTAACTGTGTAATTCCGATTCTCAAAACTCAACCAATTACACCAAAATTTCATATGCATCACAACTAATAGTAATATTATTTAGTAACTTATGGTTTTGTTATCAAACACAATAAAACAAAATATATAAAGTCTAATTCAGACATCCAAAAAAAGAATATTACTGCAATATTCTTTGATAACACATGATGCTACTCAATTTAATGTGGCAGTTTACAATGTTAATTATTCTGTCGGCATGACACCGTTAATGCATATAATATACAATTATGCATCAATAATTCCAATCTCCGGTTATCCCATTCCACCATGAACGATATGGTTTTACATCCCTGTCAATCTCCTCTTTTATTCTTATCTCTATGGAATAAAACATGTTTTCCATGGCATCAGATCCCCCATCCGCTTGCAACTCTATACCAATTTCTTTTATTCGCTGTTTCTTTATTTCAAAGTCATGGGCTTCAGGATTTTGTATGCAATAGGTAAACAAATCATATAGTTCCTCCTCTAAATAGGCATCCAATTGATAATGTTCTGCAATTCACCTATATTTTATTATTAGCATAATTATAACCATTTAATATTGGATTGTATTACCCAATAGTTTGTTTGTTTTTTATGCATTTTTGCCAATATCATTTTTTTATGGACATGTAATAGAACATTATTTTTTGCTTGTTTTACATATTCGCCAATCAGTCATTCCCCTACATTTGTGGTGGTGTGAATGGATTCAAACACAAGTGAAAATTTCATATTTGGTCCTAGCAAAACAAAATATCAAATTTAACTATAAACAACTCACCATAAATTATTAATTTTTAAAGAAAATCAAATCAAATGGCATCATTTAGCACATTACCAAATCTCAGACTTTGTGGGTTTTAATTGGTTTTTTCCCTCCAGATTCAAAAGGAATACTTCGTATGTAAGAGAGTTAATAGCTTCGCTTATGTCAAAATAATGCAGGTTTAAATTTAATTTTAAAAATACAAAACTAAAAAAATTATGTAGCCGAAATAAAAAATAAAAAATTTATTGGCCCATCAGATTGCCCAACATATCGCCAATGCCGCCACCGGAAGTATTATTCCCGCTGGTTGCATCAGATGCGTTTTGTCCGGCTTGGCTTGCGGTGTTGTTCATAGATTGTCCGGCTTGGCTTGCGGTGTTGTTCATGTTTTGTCCGGCTTGGCTTGCTGATTGTTGAACTTGTTCACCAGTATTGTTCATAGATTGTCCGGCTTGTTCTGAAGTATTGTTAGCTGATTGTTCTGCGCCCCCTGTAAGAGATTTGAGTCCGCCAGTAAGTTGATCCACAATATTTTGTGCATTTACATTTTGAACGAATGGTATTAAAAATACCGCGAGTAGTAATATAGTAATGTATTTCATCACATTCATAGTATATACTATCATTTAAATTTCTTACGGTATAAACTACCAATAATGAAACGAACAAAATCACTATAAATGGGTCATTGGGATGTTTAATTTAACATTTTTTATCTATAATTTGTTTTGATATATTTGTTAATGAGATCTTGAGTATTTTTAAGACGGGTTTTTTCATTATTTCCGTAAAGTTAGGAATATGACTTTAATTTTAAATTCTGTCGGATACATTTCAATATCGGTGATGGGGCAATAGTTTTACATTTGTGGATGTTGTTTTTGATTTTTGCCAAATGATCAATTCGCATTACACAGGTATCCAAATCACGATAACAAGTTGCATATCGAATTAGATTAAATTAAACACATCATTAGCAGGTTTACTTTGGACGAAAAAGCTTTACGGTTTTTATACTCAGGTTTATTGATACCAAAAATATTGCCCATGCTACAAGTGAACCAATCATCGATGCCTGGTATGGTTCAACTAAACGCAGTTGAAGCAATTCATAATGAATAGTTATCTTTGCAAAAGAGAATATCATCTCTGAAATTGAGAACGCAGTAATTAATTTCTTGATATCAGTCTTTATCCTCCCATGATTTTTCTTTCCGGTAGAGGGATCCACATATCTTTTTTTATTATCTATATAAAATAATAATGCGAAAAGTGGAATATAAATCCCATATTCTATTGATAGAGTAACCAAGGAATTGGCAAGATTATTGGCATCATATTGTGTGTACAGCTGAGTGAATAAAGCGCCCCCAAAGAAGGCAAATATTCCGGAAATAATAATATTCTTATTGAAGAGAATATAGTTCCTATACTTTTTATAAAATCTTTCTATTTCCATTTTAATGCTGCTGTCAATATAACATATCCATGATACAATGTTAAATATCTAATTAAAATGTAAAAGACATTTTTGCTCCAAAAAGGGTACTTTTGCAAATCAAATGATATTTTATGGTTTGAATCGGGAAAATGGAAATTCATGGACTTTTGGTTATAACTATGCACATAAAAAAATCCATAACCCATAATTTCAAATATTAAAATTACAATATTAAACACCTTTAATTATGGATTGGAGATTTGTCGTGCCACAGTCATTTTCAAAATTAGGATTCCTACATAGTAAGGGACATTGAAAAAGGCAGACAGTGCAGCTATCTGTGCATTAAAGAATTGCTGAGCAAATACCACTACCAGCATGTTATTTACCCAAGTCATTGCAATGAATACTGAAATCCTTTCTTGTCTATCAAGACCCATAAATCGCGCGAAAGTATACCCTATAAAACCATACACACCAAATAATAAAAATGCAATTAAAACATTCTCCAATACAAAGGTAATGTCAAAAAAGAAATAATAGGAATATTTTGCAAATACCCCAAAATTCATCAAAAATATAAAAACAATGGAAAAAATCAGGGATTTTTTGTCCAACATCCTTGTTGTTGCATAGGCATATTTTTTCATAATATGGCTTATTATTAAAGGAACAAATAACGCTCCCGATAATAGAAGCATCATATCAAGTATAGGAATTGAAAATTGGCTTTTGAACAATAGGTAAACCAGACCAGGCAGGATAAAAGGTACAGCAAGTGATGTGGCTATTATCAGGCCTATTATAATAGGTAATTTACTGCCTACAAAATTCGCAACAAATGGTGATCCAAGACCGGTAGAAATCCCCGACAATAAGAATATAGCTAGTATGGTGTCTGTAGAGGGTTTTGGGTATACCACATATATTATGATAAAATACAGTGCTAAAGGGATAACAGTCAGCTTTACTATTGTTAGTATTATTAGGTATTTTGGCCTGGTGAAAACAGGCAACAGATCAATTGCATCCAATCGAATTAAATTAAAAAATAACAATAACCCAAGCCATATCAACAAATACGGTTCAAAAATAATTCCAATTGAAGGAAACATTATGCCTCCTGCCATTGAAAGCAAAATTACAATGGATAGGAGATAAAATGTATTGTTATTGGAATTCTCATTCACCATATATGTATGTCAGAATTGAGATTATCAAATAATATATTGTTTATCAGCGTTTCATAGGTCTATTTCAACTAAGATACTTTAAAAGCACATCAAGAATTTAATACCATATTCCTTATTTCTATGGTAACACATTCAAACCAATTGAGTAGTATAACATAATATTTAATAGGTATTTTTTAATTGTAGGTGGTTGTTTGCCCTTTTTCGCAATAATTCAACAAATTTATTAAAATGAATTTCCAAAAATTCAAGGATGTCCGGTTTGGTGGTGCTGTTGAAATATGCTCCATCATTATTTTGGCCATTGATCGGCTGTTATCCATAAAATAACCAACTTTAGCGTAAAATAATGACCAATTAGATATTAAAAATATTTCCGGATACTACTCTTATGAGACATATTAAAAATGTCCCAAATTCAACAAAAATAAATCAGCACAGCATCAACATTACAATATTTTCTGACTACTGCTCATTGTCCATTCCGATAATCTTGCAATTCTTACAGTAATATTCGCCCTTTCTAATTACTTCTAAATTTCCGTGACATCTATAACAATCAAGGCGTTGTCTTTCGACTAATTTTTTTTTTATCATGTTGATTGCAAACGGAATGATAAATGTAGTTAAGAGATATGCCAGTAATCGCATTAGTAATCCATTACCAAAACCATTATTATTGATAGGTTTTCTCATATCCGTTGCTATGTGTTTATAGAATATATATCATACCTGGGATAAGTGGCATTTACAAGACTGGAGGCTAAGAAAAAGACAATAATTAGCGCATTTATTTGCTTATTTTGAAAATGAGTTTATAACCCAATTTAAACAAATATTATCATAGTTAGATAAATCAATCACTATTCACGACATATGCCTGAGCCATTTTGTTATATCAATGGTAACAGAATTTCCTCAAATCTTTTCATATTTTTTAATCAATTACTACAAACCAAAGGACAATAACAACAACAACAACAACAATGACAATAAGTACTCAGCATTATGTACATTGGGTGTATGATGACGGCATATGCCTAAGTTTTCCCCCTAACGAGGTTTAAAAAGAAGTATTTTACCATATCCCACCTCTAGATTAGGTCTACAAAAATATTTGCGGGAATACCATTTGATCGCAAACCTATCCTAATTTTCCCATGATTATACTCTATGTCTCCAATGCTGTCTTTTAGCCCTCTTGATGCAAAATGTAATCGATTGCTTTTTAGGTTTATTTTATATGTCCCATCATTTGCATTATGTATCCCAGATACAAACTGAATATGCCCCTCATTCACTAATTCGTATAATTCCCTACAGACAGGTTTTATGATTTCCCATGTTTCTTTCTCTGTTAGATCTCTGTTCAATATCATAGACAGGTTTTTCCTTGTTTTTATTGTTAAGCATATTCTCATATACTGATTGGAATTAAATGCAACATCGACTTTTTTTCGCATATATGCCATATTCCCCGTATTTAATGCTGCTCTCAAATCGTCATAATAAATGGCAAATCAATATCCTTCTTATTGGTTTACATCACCATAAAAACAAAACCATCAAATGAATGGCCTAGTTGTTCTTTTTTTTAAAAAAATAGGCTTGTTTATGATTTATAGAGACTTACACTTTGCTATCTGTTATCAACTGCCTTATTAACATGTCATGTTTTTTTATATGTGTTCTTTTTCCTGTGAACAGCATATTTTGAAACAAGATACATTTCATCCTTAAAACCAGTGTAATTCCAATAATATTTGTTAACAACAGTCGATATGATAAACCAAGCAACACTGTTAACTATAATTGAAAACAAAAACCCATAGTAATATGTGATAATTATACCAGTTATTGTTCCTCCTATGAGATATGGCAATTGACGCTTTAAGGTTGATTTTAATATGACCTCCAAGATATACTATTTACACATAGCCAACATAGTTTATAGACCTGCCAAAAGGTACAGGTTCTTTGCAAAATTCAAACAGCAGATAGGATATTTCAAACAATACAATTAGATGTGAGGAATCCTAAAGATTTGATAAAATTACACAGGCGCTCACTTAAACTAAAAGCGGCTAATGTCCAAAATCACCAAAACTAGTTGTTTAATACTCAATACATCCAATTTGTCAGGTTATAGCATAGATAATTTCCTTCAAACCTATACACGTATTATCCAAAGCAAATAATCCTGTCAGCATGTTTTGGTTTATTTTAAACACGTAAACAGAATATACAACAGGTAATGAACATATGCTCTGAATTCCATGAAAATTGGATTATCCAATCGGCAAAATAACACTAACCGTATTTATATAATCATAATTAAGTAGTTTGTATGGGAAGAAAAGGAAAGGAGATAGTAAAAGCAAATCTTCAAGAGGTAATTTCAGATTTACAAAAGGCATACGCAGATGAGTGGCTTGCTCATTATCAGTACTGGCTGACTGCCCAATGGATTAGAGGAATGGATGCTGATACAGTAAAACAAATTCTTATAAAACAATCAGCTGATGAGATAAACCACGCAGAAAGACTTGCAAATAGAATAATACAGTTAGGCGGAACTCCAATAATGCAATTTGATCAACTGATTCAAAATTCAGCATGTGGGTATAAAGCACCACCTTCTGACCCATCCAATATAAAACAAGTGATACAAGATGTTTTAGAAGCTGAAGCATGTGCTATCGGGGCATACAGCAAGTTGAGTGAGAAATACAGAATGACAGATGTCGTGACTCATGAAATATTTGAGGAGTTATTAGAAGACGAAGTCTCTGACGAGGAGCAATGGGAAAATCTTGGTTCAAATTTGTAATCAATTTTATATTTTTTCTTTGTGCTCCATATGATTTACCATATCAAATATCTCTGAAAAAAACAATTATTAAAAAAAAGATCTGTATTAGATTGGCTATTGTAGTTTAAGGGTAACCCAATATTAACCCAACAAGATTCATTTGCGTTAGACTAAGTTTATTTTTGAATTGCAAATAAGTGTATTAGCATTATTAGCATATCACCAATATTATCCATATTTCTGTTTCCTGAGCAAATACGGTTTACTATATCTGTTTATACCATATGCACTCCAAATAGAGTAGGTAAGTCTTTGTTCTTCAGATAAAGGGGAAAAGTAGGAGAAAACATTTGACGCCAAAAACCTTGTCCATTGCTATAACAATTTAGGGTTTTGCCAGGATCACGTTCCCATACAGATCATAAATCAATAAGGGAACACTGTTGATACCAAATAACTATTGAATGCAGTTTCAAAATGCAAATTACACTGCAAGTTTAACTACCGGGATTATAAATAATATAGTTAGCAAACCCCCAACCAACCATGCGGTAGGATAGCCAAAATGTAAAACTATGATTGAGAATACAAATGGCACCCAAAATGCCCCAAATAAAGACAATCCATTAACGAAACTTACAGCAAGAGTTTCGTAATGACGTTGATCTAGTTTTATTGTTGCTATTTCTCTTGCTTTTGTGTATGGAACAACAAAACCCCCTGAAATAAAAATGCCTATCATGATGATTGAGGCAGCTATAACATAGATGTTTTCCACAGAAATTAATGCGATGTTAGTCGAAACAACTACACCGCAAATAATTAGCAACATCAACCCAAGATTGCTATTGTGCCTTATTGTGGTTCCATCGTAAATCCGACCAAAAATTGGAGCAAATACAACGTTAAACACCATTGCAAGACCTGCTACAATACCAGCAAAATATGGATTTACATGCAAATCATTTTTTAAATAGAGAACAATAAATGTAGAAACTAAATTCCAGCCTATTTGAACTCCAAGTAATGATAACCCCACAATGATCATTTGTTTATTGATTAAGACCAGTTTCAAATCAGAGAGTTTAATTTTAAAATCCGATTGTTGTATTCCATGATCTTTACGATTTGGTTTTAGGTTCCTAGAGGCATCATGCAAAAGGTGTTGGGGATGTCGGCTATCATCATCTTTATTAGGCCGTTGCTGTTGTTGTCTTTTTTGTTTTAGCCCATAAATTAAAAATATCCCACTTATAACCCCCAATATACCGCTCATTATCAAACTTGCTCTCCAACCAAAAGTTTGTGCAATAACAATCCAACCAAATAGACCAATTATTCCACCCAGTGAGTGGGCAGAGTTTAATATTCCAACTCCAAGACCATCTGAACCCTTCCCTAGATATGCAGAAATTAAAATGACACTAGGTCCAAAGAAAAATGCCATTCCAACTCCTACAAAAAACCTTAGAACAGCTAATTGGATTAACTCTGTAGCAAGACCAGAGAGAAGAGACGATACTGACAACACCATTATTCCAAATACTGCAATTTTCTTTGGATTGTATTTTGCAGCGAGTATTCCGGCGGGAACTTGAAAAATACCTATACCTACAAGAAAACTGGCTGTTACCAATCCCAGCATAGACACATCTTGCTTAAAATCAAATAAAATCAAATAAAATATAGAAGAGATGTTAAACCAATTTATTGCATAAAGCACCCTTGCAAATATTAAAGAGAGAACAGGAGCGGAAAGAGATTTGGTAAGAAATGACACTTTAGAAAATAAAAGTACTCTGAATACATTATTATTGTTATGTTCTGGTTCATATCAGAAACTGCTTTTGAATGTTCAATGCCGACTAGAACTCTCCCCTTTCATTTTATCAGCAGAGGATTTCAGTATTGTAATCATGGCACCATCTTACAAATAGAGCAAGAACCAAAAGTAAAGATTGGAAAGACCATTAAACTTAATTCATTTTTAATTTAAATTTGTAATTTATTGCCACATGAATTAAATTCTCCTCGATTACAAAGATATAATAATCAAAAAGATCAATATTATGTAGATTATCACCCAAATGACCACTGCAATAGGACAACTACTTTTGAATCCATGCCATGAGTAATGATAGAATAGAAAAAATCAACTCAAATGTAAACGGTGTATCAAAAATAGATTATCCTAAAACACCACAAACACTCATTCCAGCCATATCGCTTTTACAATTCCCATTTACTCTGAAGGAAGATCAAACAGCTGCAGTTGATGCGTGGATTGAAAACAACTATAGAGGAACAGTATTGTACAGTACTGGAACGGGTAAGACCGAAATAGCGTTTGAATGCGCAAAACGTTTTTTAAATTATAGCAAATCCTCAGTTTCTTTATACTATGGCAGTGATGAAGGTAAAACAACAAAAACTAATTTTCCATTACTAGATGATATAACATCTGTAGGCATTCCCACCCCATCAACGGACATAGAAAGTGATTATGTGAAGAAAGGCAATCTCCATCCAAACAGTATTCGCTATTCTTTCTTTAACATTTTATTTCTTGTTCCAAGGATTTCATTGATTGACCAAACTATCAGCAGGTTACTCTCATATGGCATCCAAGAAGAGAAGGTTGGGGCATATTTTGGTGAAAGAAAAGAGACCAAAGAGATAGTGATAAGTACATATCAGAGCGTAATAAGGAATCTCAACTTAATCAGGCGCTCAAATATGGTAATATTTGATGAGGTGCATTTAATTAGAGACACAGCAAAATCATTTAGCAAAATTTTCGATACGGTAGTTGAAGATCCTAAAAAAGCTATATTAGGGCTCACTGCCACCTTAAATGAATCTGACTTTAAAAATAGCACCATTTTAGCAGTGCTTCCCCCTGTAAAAAGATATTCCATAAGAGAAGCAGTTAGCGATAAAAGGCTTGCAAAGCCAGTTGTCATCCCAATTAAAGTAAACCTCACAGAGAAAGAATCCAAAGAGTATGACACTTGTTCCACCAAAATAAAGAACATCTCAAATAGATTCAAAAGATATGATGTCAATTCAATGACCGACCTATTGAAAAAGGGAGGCTTCGCAAGTGGAATGGCAAAAGCATGGTTTTCAAATGTAAGAAAGAGAAAACTGTTGCTAAGCTACGCAGAAAATAAACTATCTGCAGCAGCGGATATAATATCAAAAAAATTTCCTGATGAAAAAATCATGGTTTTTAGCGAAACAATAGAATCTATCGAGAGATTAAGAAATGCCCTAGAACTTAAAGGGATAAATGCAAAGATTATTGATGCCAAGGTAAAAACTATGGAAAGGCAAAAGATACTTAATAAGTGGGGCAGTGATTTTAATGTACTTTTATCATTGCACACATTAGAAATAGGGTATAACGTTCCTCAGGTAAGAATAGAGATTATCATGGCCACTACTTCAAACATTAACCAAATAATTCAAAGAATAGGCAGGGTATTAAGAAAACATGAAGGTAAAGACGTTGCATTAATTTATGTAATTTATGTTTCTGATACCAAGGATGATAATGTTATAGAAGTTGTAAAAAAGGCAATAGAAAGTGGATCGGACAAAGAAGACCATGCAGTGAAAGGAAAGGAACAATCAAGAAAAGTGGCAGACAAATACAAATTAAAGGCACCAAAAGGCAAATCAAAACTAAAGGTAAAAAAAGACATTATGGAAAATAAAGGCTTTGAGAATAGGGTTGAAAAAGCATATGGCATAGTAGAATCAAAGATTCTAGAACCTAACATACTGGAACAGAAGGAAGAAAGCGGAGCATCATATCACAACGACCAAAATAAAAAAAGAAAAACAAAAACCTACATAATCAGAAGCAGAACGGACAAAGAAAAATTCTACAAAGTAGATATAGAAAACAAAACATGCACTTGTGCAGATTTTATATTCAGACATGTAAAATGTAAGCACATTATTGCAACAGAATTTATATTGCCATAGTACAAATACTCTAAAGAGCTAACCATTTTCATATAAATCCGTTATTTGGTAATATTTAAATCTCATTTTGATCAGGTTAACAGGAGAACTTTCAATCACAAACAAAACAACACATCCACTCAGATATTACAAGGCAAATCGGGTTATTGAATTTAAGAAATCACCAAATCATTGATTCCCACCCACATCCACAAAATACAATAATAACTTCAGTTTCTAGGCATCTCATAACAGGCCTAACATATGTATTATATTTTATTATGTTAATAGGATAATAATACAGGAAATCTACTGTTGTTATCGTAAACTATTGCGCCAAAATATGCCAAGAACACCTTTTTGAAAAGAGGATAAATAAGATGATGTAAAAAATTCGCCGCCCCTGTATGGTATGTAGTAAACAGAAGCCACAGAGATTGTTACTACCAATATGCCTGTTTATCTCAATCCGCTCTTTGATTCCTCCTCATTAGTAGCATCTTTTTGTTTTACGTACCCCTTTTGATGAGTTCTTTGAGTTGGGCTTACTTTAGAATCGAATTTGTTGTCTCCAGGTAAGTCAGTCAGAGTGTTTTTACTGTAACCATAATATGACTCTGCAATTACATTTTCATTACGGGATTTCAATTCCTCCACCACATAGTCCTTGATATCAATAGAGCGAATGGAATTATTTTATTGTGTTTTCCTCCAGTTTTTTATGAATTGATTTAGCAATATCTTTTGCCATCAGGAATGGCGTACCTGAGCGCTTACACCTCTTGCAAGATTATCTTCATCAAAGGTTCCATTAATACCATTTCGTTTTTCAACGTTGATCTTAGCCTGTTCTTGATTATTATCATTCAATTAAGCTCATTATAGCATACGAACATAAAATAAAAATATTCTAATGTATTATTTTAATTGCATTTACCAAATCTGTTTTGCAATTCAATCATATAATTGACCATAGTTTTTACAATGGCTCATAGTCACAACATCAAATTCCGAGGTTAATGTCCGATCTTTATAATCCCACCATAATTTATTCAAAAAAGTTTATTATCTTTAGAGTCTAGTTATTTGGCTATGACTAATATTGATGACTCTGTAAAGAAAATGAAAAACACAGAACAAGACTTTAAAGCAAAGGCAGAAACTACAGAAGATCATGCAGAAGGAAAACCAAGTTCAGAAACGCTGAACAAGGCAAAAACAAAGATAAAAGACGCCCTAACATAATTTTTTTAAAATATTGTTAGGTTTCTTTAGGTCCTTCGAATATAATTTTAATAGTTATAATAAGAACAGCATAGATTTTGGATTATACTTGTATATTATTCAGTGTTGTATTTAAGAGAGAAAACGGCCGAATGGAGAGTGTGGAGTAGAGAGGCATGGTTAGTAATATCCCCAATTCTATAGATTGTTATATATTGGATATAATTTTCATCTTTTACAAGAAAAGTATTATCGAATGAATAATGCATTCAGCACCAAGATTACATAATTACATAAAAAGACTAGTCATTGTGTTAACATTCTATTAGGGCAAAAGGTGTTTTGCTTGAAAACCCCGTAGTAGGTTTATGTGCTATGTATTATATATTATTAAAGATAAAAACTCGATATAGAGGCCCTTTATTTATCAAAGTAAAATTTATTCAGCATTTACAACAATAACTTTGATACAAATAAGGGTTATAATACATAACTTGGCTAAACGACATTAAATAATTTCAAAATACACCTATTATATATAAAATAATGTTACAGTAATCTTTACAATGAAAAATAATTTTACTTCTGCTATTATAACCGTATCAATAATTCTTGTTGCAGCAATGACATCAGGCTTTGTATCTAATGCCACTGGTCAACAAAATGCAACAACTGCTCAACAAAATACAAGTAATGGGCTACAAAACGCAACAGGAATTGCAAATAATTCGACAGGTGGAGTTCCAGATCCAACGCTTGGAAGCGGAGCAGTGGGTACCGAGGGAACAGAAATTGGAGCAATGGGTAGTGAAGAAACACTTAGCGGCAATAATGCTGGAGAGGTTGAAAGTAGAGGTAATACAGGTGGCATAGGGGGCGGCTTAGGCTCTGGTAGCGGTTCAGGTTCAGGTTCAGGTTCAGGTTCAGAAGTAGGTGGCTCTAGTGGTGGTGCAGGCGGATACTGAACTTAAACATCGCCATACAAACAAGTCCAAATACAAATTAATTACTTAATTATTTTTTTTAAAATACCTTTTATCTATTACATTTAATTCATTTCAAAAATATTTAGTTTTTGTTGCTTGTGTTAGTTAAAACAAAAGATCTTGCAAGGTAAACTAATACACCAATCCAGCAGTCATAGTTACATCCGAGACATTTTTGTAAGATCTTTCTTCTAACTTGTCTAATGCGGACAGTATTTCATCCCTATTTTGTTCATTGGCGGATCTTTGCTTTACAAATTCCATTATCCTACTCTTCTCGGCTGGAAAATCCATATCCTTTAGAATTTGTCCAATACTGGAAACCTTCGAATAGCTTTCAACATTAACCTCTTTTCTTTGTCCCGCCACTGCGTTCTGTTCGCTTATGACCTTGCCTGTTTGTCCTTGAGTATCATCTTCTTTTGGAATTTGATCGGGATTTTCTCTTTTATTTGATTCTTCCATAAGGGAATGTAAAGACAATACTCTATATAAAAAGATTGAAACTTTAAAGTTAAAATGAGGCAGCAAACTATAATGGTTAAAAAAGCAGGGCAACAACCAGGCCAAAAAAAAAGGCCAAAATGCAATTTGGCCTTGAAAATACGTCATTATAGCACACACCTATCCACATACACTCAATCTCTTGTCCGCATCGGGTCTGCCATCTTTTTTCTTCTGCTAATTATTTTTCAATGAACTAAACATGTAATAAAAGTACAAAACATCATTTCAGATTGTCTAGCAAATTTTGCACTGGCAGTGTGTTTAGGATCTCATTTTTTGTCGCCCATCCCCTTCTCGCTTGAGCTACACCAAGATTTAAAAAAGCAAAGTGAATTTGGTGATGAGCATCAGAATCAATTACAAGTCTAACACCATTTTCTACAGCCATTTTAATATACTCATCCTTTAAATCCAATCTATCATAGTGAGCATCTATCTCTAAAACCGTATCAGTGTCTTTTGCCGACTCCATCAGTTTCGGAATATCAACTGGATAACCATCTCTTTTATTTATTATTCTTCCCGTGGGATGGAATATTATGTCTATGCTAGGGTTTTGGGCAGCCATAATAAGCCTTTGTGTCTGCATTTCAATCGGTAAAGAAAAGTTAGAATGGATTGCTGCACCAACTATATCCAGTTTATCTAACACATTATTTGGAATATCCAATGATCCATCCTTAAGGATATTTACCTCTGCTGATGATAGTATGCGAAATGCGGCATTGCTTGATCTTTGACTGTTTTTTTTATGCTTTATATTTGCAGGGTTTTCGTTACTGAATTTATCCAAGAAAAGGTCATCATTTTTTATCTCATCATTTAATTCAGAAATTTTATTTGCTTGATCTAATATTTGACCTTCGTCTAACCCGTTTGTTATCTTTAAGCTTTTTGTATGATCTGTAATGGCAATGTAATCAAGCCCAAACTTTTCTTTGGCATAATATGCCATTTCTTCAATAGCCATTTTGCCATCCGTGTTATTGGTGTGGACTTGAAGATCACCTCTTAAATCACGGTAGCCCAATAATTGCAATAATCTACCCTCTCTTGGTTTGTCCGTATTTTCTAGGTCCCTCTTTGCTAACTCTATTTCCCCCTTACTTTCCCTCATTTCTGGAGGTATCCAATCCAAATCTAATCTGTGGTATATTTCCTCCTCAGTTAAACCAGCAATTTTGTTTTCTGCAGAGTTAGAAGTAAAAAGACCCCACTCATTTAACCTTAAGCCCTTTGATTGAGCTATCTTTCTTAAGGCTATTCCATGTTCCTTGTTTCCAGTAAAGTATTGCAAAGCTGCACCATAACTTGCTTCCGGAACTACCAATAAGTCAGAATCAATCCCGTTATTTAATTTAACAAATGCTTTAGAGGATCCTTTACCCATTATTTCTTTAACTTCCGGCATACTAACAAATGATTCAATCACTTTCTGAGGAACATCTGACACCGCCAGAAAATCTATATCACCTATTGTTTCCTTCATGCGCCGAAAAGATCCAACAGCTTCAGATCTTTTAACACAATCCAATTCCGATAAATATTTTTCAATCTGTTTTACTAATGGGTAAATCTCACCTAAAAGGAATCGGCCTTTGCTTTTTCGGTATAAATCAATTTTTCTTAGAATCGCCTCTTCTTTTTTTTGAGAAAATCCGTCAATAGTCTTTATTTTGCCATTTGTCGCAGCATCATAAAGTTCATCCAAAGTTTTAATCTTTAGAGAATCATAAATCAGTCTTAGCGTTTTCGGGCCTATGCCCTCCAAGTTTAGAAATTCATCAACATTTATTGGTAATTCTGATTTTAATTGGTTGTAATAATTAACTTCGCCAGTTTTTATTAATTCTTCAATTTTTGAGGCTATGGCCCTTCCTATTGATGGAATTTTTAATAGGCCTTCGATGCCTTCATTTACGTACAGTTTTTCGATATTTATTGACAAGTTTTCAATCTGATCAGCAGCCTTATTGTAAGCCCTGTTTTTAAAGTTTATAGCATTGGTTTGTTTATCATTTTTTTTATTTGTATCCATCTCCAAAAGAAATGAGATCTTTCGAAGGATGTGAGCAATATCCCCGTTAGTCTTATTCATATTATCATTGTTGTTTTGCAGATACCAGAATATGGATATTATTAATTATATAGCCAATGAAGTGTCATATGCAGGCCATATGCCTTTATTGACAATATCAAAGTTCTTTATTGTATTTGACTCATTAATTTTACCCATCTACAAATATTTAAAATAATTACAGTGTTTTTAATAAACGAAAGTTTTCACCGTTCGTTTGTCATTTAAATAAACTTTTTTAGAAAAAACCAACAAGATAAAGGTGATATAAAAATATCACCATCTTGTTTTAACCCCTTAATCCCATCTGTTAATCGAGTTGTTATTGAATGGATACACATTATCATGAAATTGGAAAAAAGGAGACAATAAATTCAATCAAAACTTGCACCTCTGCCAACACCATCAGCATTATTAAACACATTACCATCAAAAACAACATAGACAACCCATTCCAAATCCCAAATAAGCGAAAAATAAGAATTACTTTAGAGGAATCAGGTTAAATTCATCACTCATGAACTCTACTTCATACATTGAAAAAATAAAATAAATACCCAGAGCGTTTGACATAGATATCAAAGTGCTTAAATCAAAGAGGATTGTTGTTTTTTTTTCCATTGCTTCAGTTGTAATCATGGGTTCTTTTTTGGCATATTACGCCATTCCTACAATCATTGCAAATGTAATGGATTTACTCGACACTGGACCCTCAATACAAAATCAACATGATAATAAATTCACAATCAGTCTGTTCGCGGAAGGTTTATCGTTTCCCACCAGTATGGAGTTTGTTGACAATAATACCATCATGGTGCTTGAGAAAAAAGGTGATGTACGTCTAGTCTCCAATGGGACAATGCAGAAAGAACCCATTCTCAGTGTTGATGTTGACAATGAAGCAGAACGGGGCTTGCTTGGAATAGCAATGTTAAAAAACAACACCAATTCAAGTTACATCAACTTAACTGACAGCAATGTTAAAAATTTTGCACCAAATAACTCGGAATTCGATCCTGTAGATTCAAATTATTCTGTCTTTTTGTATTTTACTGAAAAAATAAAGAATCCAGCCGATAATAATCACACAGTACATAACAGAATCTATGAATATTCATGGAGTGACCATCAGAAACTTGCAAATCCCAGGATGATAATGGACCTACCAGCAGAATTAGGGCCATATCACAACGGTGGAAAGTTAAAGATAGGGCCTGACAATCACCTGTATGCGATTATTGGAGATCTTGTGACCATAAACAATACTTTACAGAATCGCCCGGATGAGAGCAACCGAACGACTGTTCCTAACAATTCCTCAGTCATTATTCGTATCGATCCTCTTAAGGAATCACCGCCCAATGACAACCCGTTCTATAAGCACTACAATAACGATTCCAAACTAAAATCATTGAGCTACTATTACGCCTACGGCATAAGAAACAGCTTTGGATTTGATTTTGATCCAGTGACTGCAAAACTATGGGATACGGAGAATGGCGAGGACAAGTACGATGAGGTCAATATAGCTGAACCGGGTTTTAACAGTGGTTGGTACAAGATAATGGGGCCCCTATCCAGAAATAACGGTTCCGGCATTATATCAGAACTTGTAAAATTTAATGGATCACACTACTCAGATCCTGTTTTAAGTTGGTTTAATCCAATTGGCATAACCGATATAGAATTCTTTAAATCTTCAAAATTTGGAAAGGAATTTGAGAACAATGTATTTGTGGGGGATATTAATAATGGTAATCTGTATTTCTTCAAAGTAAATGCCAATCGATCAGGGATTGATACCAGTAAGTTTAGAGATAATGAAAGTGGTCATCTTGGTGACAAGGTAGTCGACAACAAAACGGAATTAGAGAGGGTTATTTTTGCAAATGGCTTTGATGGAAGAATAACCGATATAGAAACGGGTAATGATGGCTATTTATATATTTTAACGTACTTTGACGGCAGGATATATAGAATATCCTAGTTTAAATTTTATAAATACACATAACAGAACACAATTTCAAAATATGATAGCTTACACTAAATCATATAAGGAATGCAATACAGCAATCATAAAAAAACGATATCATCATTTGTAACATCCACGGAATTACTTTCCATCATTCCTAAAATCACATGGTGTCCTGACATGGTTCCTCCACTTGCCATAATATTTAGAACATATAAAGTAATTATAAAAGCTACTACTATCACAAGTAAAATAAGAAATCTAGACTTTCTGCTAGAAAATACTCCACCAGTTTTTTTCTTAATGGCAGGCTCCTTTTGGTCATTAGGCAAGTTTTTCTTCCTTTCTGTGTATTTTGACGAATTAAGTATAGGTATCCTCTTTAACATTTTGCCGTTAGAAATAGACTTTTGTACTTCATACAAAATTGCATTTTTCCCTTCTTTGGCTTTTTCATTAAAAATTTTTAATGCGTCCACATAGTCGTTTTTTTCTTCACTAGAGGTTCTTTGAAATTTATTATTCCAATCTATTACCCATACCTTTTCAACAGTAGTGGCATCATCTGGATGAAGATGTTTATCATCATTGTTTTTATCATTGCTTTCTGACACTATCTCTTACCTAATCCTTCATTAATATAAACATCAAACATTATATAACTAACAAAGGATTGCCATTAAAGAAACTTATATAGTTTAAAAAATATAAAAGGGATAAATTTTGGGTGTTTTTATATAAATAATTAATTTGAATTTGGATTATGGTTTTATAAGCACAAATCATGCTTTTAGAACATCTTTGGGCATTTCCACATGGCAACAAAGTTATGAATATATACTCTTCTTCCAATAAAAACAACTTTCTTGTTTTTTCAATATTTTATAATTATTTATTATATGATATCTAGGATAAATATAATGTTATTACTCTATTATGAGTACGTTAAATCTAAGGTATAACATTCAGTACCGGCCACCTAAATTAGCATTCTGTTACTTAAATATCAGTCAAGATTAAAATTTTTCATTCCTAACAATGGTAATATACAGTTTATTCATTGTTGTTTTATTGATCTTCTTTTTCCTCCACCAATATAAGCTGGTTATTATATTCTATAGCCAAGCTCTTTTGTTTAAGTACATTTCTTATGTTATTTGCAAAATCGATTATATTTTCAACATCAATTTCACTTACATGGACTTCTGCCCGTACATACTTTACTGGCTCGTACTTTTTCTCAAAGTAACCATCAAACTCTATAAGTGACATTCCACCATATTCGGAAGCCAATTTTCGTATAACTTCAAGGTATCCCTCTACTCGGCGTAAATAATATTTAATTGAATTCTTCAGTATTTTTACATTATATTTTCCAGATGCTCCTTTAAATTCACTCATATTCAGAAATCACATTAAAGAATTTAGTTGTATGCGATAATACATTTTGCACATATCCTAATACTACTAAACATTCTAATTTATTAAATTAATCAACACATTACTGACAAATATCACAAACCAACATTCAAAACCCTAAAGAAAAGGTAGCACAGAACCCATATAAAATCAGAGATTATATCCATATTAAATTGTTTCATTTATAAATAATTGACACGGGCTGTTATCCACACCCGTATATAAAGCGACGGGAGTAGTCGTTACCCTTTTTAGGGTTTGTTTATATTTTTAGAATGAGTACTATAATGAATATATAATATTCGTGCCACCAAACACACTGCAACGAATTGATAGAACCTCTTCTCCAACTCATATCGGCAAGCTCAGAAACGCAGTAGATTTTATTGTTCCACAAAACACGCCGGTTCTTGCTGCAGCAGATGGTGTGGTGACCTTTGTCAAAGATGACTCCAATGCCGGAGGCGCCGATCCCTCTTATTGGCACAGTTCTAACTTTATTTCAATTATGCATTCATATGTATACCCGATATGATCACCTAGATTACCGTAGTTCAAAAGTAGAGTAGGCCAACAAGTTCAAGCGGGTCAAGAGATAGCCAAGGTTGGCATGACAGGCCATACTTTTACTCCACACCTACATTTTCAGGTTTTTGTTTTTACAGAGTATAGTATTTGGAGTGATTTTGACACCATAGAGGTCAGATTCTAAACTTTTGGGTTAACTATTTTGGCAATATTTTTTTCTGTATAGTTATTTTTACATGGCATTATAGCAATATTCATATTCAATCAGATTCTAATGGGGATATTAAGTGATTTCTACAAAATAGTTGGGGCGCGATAACACAAGGCCACCATCTACTGGAATAATCGCTCCGGTTATATAACTAGCATCTTGTGATGCTAAGAATAGAGCCACTTTTGAAATCTCTTGGGATCTGGCGATTCTTTTAAGGGGAATTTCCATCTCTTGTTGTTTTCTTTTTTGTTCATTCTCGATGAGCTCGTCGCACAGATCAGAGGCAACAAGACCAGGTATAATGCCATTGACACGTATTCCAGCATTTGCTAATTCCAGAGCGACTGATTTTGTTATTGTTTCAAATTTGGCCATTGAATCAGTGTATGGGTCTACACCAGATCTGGATTCTGTATAGGAATTGGAGGCAGATTGAGTCATACACCCCTGGCAAGAAGAAATATTGATAACCGAGCGATTGGTTTTATCTCCAATTAACATTCTTTTTACAGCCGCTTTGATACAGAAATAGACACCTTTTATCCTAGGGTTAATATGCTCAAACTCCTCTAATACAAAATAAGGCGATGTTTCCGGATTGCTTTCAGCTTTAGTTTCATTCTCATTTATTTTCTTTGGTTCAATGGTTATTTTTCCGTTGTTTACTAGTACGTCAATTCTACCAAATGTTTGTATAGCATTATCCATTAATGATTCACTGAAATTCTCCTGTGAAATATCACCTGCAAAATAGGCGACTCTTTTATTATCATGGATAATATTTGAAATGTCATTGGCGGCAGTTTTTAGCTCCTGCTCATTCAACGAATTTATTAATACGCAATATCCGGCTTTAGCAAATTCTTCTGCAACAGACTTACCAAACCCTTTGCTAGTACCAGTTGTAACAACTACCCTTTTGTCATCATCATTACAAAACATGTTGAAGATATAAACAATATACTATATTACAATTAGCTATAGCAAAAGTTAATATAATTTCAAAATCTTCTTTTAAATTATCTATTTTTTTAGATATAATGATAAAACATTTGATATTTTTTACTATTGTAATTTTAATGATACAAAAATTATTTTTTCTATAAAATTAACTTAAAGCCAACAGTCCATTGACAACTATCGGTAAAGTAGCAGAACAAACAATAAAAAGAATAACTGATTCAAAGAGACGATTAGCTTAAGTTTATATCATAAAATATTATTGCAGTCATTAACAAAATTATCATCATAAATTGCATTATAGTAATTAATTAAAGAAGGATATGTTTTATCAAGTATATTAATCATCATGAAATACAATATTTATTGATAAAGATTACTGAAACGGAAAAGGAAAAAGATGAAGCAACACAATCACCATTAACAGAAAAAATACACGTTACTTTGGAAAACAAGGAAGAAAAGACTTTTGGGAGTTATCCTATTGTCATAAAGTCAAAAGACATAAAACATTTGATTTATGAGGTACAAAAGTCAACCAAGACAAAAACTAATACTTCACATACAGGTGGGTTTATTGATAAAGTGATAGAAAAAGCAAAAGACGTTAAAGATGCAGTTGTAGGCACCACAAAAGAAGTTGCAGGAAAGACAAAAGACACAGTTAGTCCGGCCTTATCATCATCACAATCTTCAGATTCATCATCATCCTCCTCATCACAATCTTCAGATCCGTCAGATTCATCATTTATGGATAAAGTTAAGGAAAAAGCAAAAGATGCTAAAGATGCAGTTGTAGACACCACAAAAGATGTTGCAGGAAAGACAAAAGACAGTGGTGGATAAGACACCAACAGCAGCGGATCAGGAACTGTTGTAACAGAAACCACTACAACAGAACAATAGTAGAGAACCTTCTTAATACAATCAATATAATAC